>JANLQB010000752.1:0-10736 GCA_031367565.1 Verrucomicrobiota bacterium | reverse complement strand
AGCGATCTCAGGCTCGGCAGCATCATGGCCCTGCTCAGCGGCCCTGCGGTCGCGGATGCGATCGGCGACGCAAAAAATGCCCTCTTCAAACTCGCCGCCGAACCCGACGAACGAAAGCTGATCGACGAACTTTTCCTCCGCATCCTCAACCGTCCCGCCGCCGACGCGGAGATCGCGAAAGTACAGGAAACTTGGGGCTTCATCGACCGCGATCACGCCGCCGTCGCCGCCACCCTCGACGCAAAGGAAAAGGAGCAGGCTCCGCTCATCGCGAAAGCGGAAGCGGATCGCGGAGCGGCCATCGACGCGGCCAAAAATGAACTTGCGCGTTACGAGGGCGAAATCGCGCCGAAGATCGCGGAAGCGGAGAAGAAACGCCTCGCGGACGTCGCGGCTGCAGATGCAGTAGTAAAAGATTACGCGGCCAAAAACCTCGCCGCCGCCCAGACTACTTTCGAGAACACCGCGCCGATCGCGCGCACCTTCACCGGTTGGACGCCGCTCGACATCATCGAGGCTCGCGCCACCGGCGACATCACGCTCACGAAGCAACCAGACGGCTCAATCCTCGCCAGCGGCTCGCGCCCGAGCACGACCGATTACGTCGTGAAAGCGGACACCAAACTCGCGGGCATCACCGGCATCGGCATCGAAGTATTACCTTCGGGCGAAGAAGCGAATTTTGGCCCCGGTCGTTTTCCTTCCGACGGCAACTTCGTCCTCGGCGAACTCGGTCTGAAAGTGGGCGAGTTGACCACCGGAGCGAATCCGGTGGATGCGAAATTCACGGCCGCCGTAGCGGACTTCAATCAGGTGAATTTTGAGATCCAAAAAGCCATCGACGGGCGCCGCGGCGACGAGAACAACGGCTGGGCCGTCTCCGGCGGACACGGTGTGCCACACTTCGGCGCGCTCACGCTGGAGAAGCCAATCGGCGACGCGGAGAAGGGCGTGCGCTTGGGCTTCGAAATGCACCAGCCGCGCAAAGGTGGCTTCGCCATCGCGCGCTTCCGTTTATGGGTCACCACGGCACCCGCCCCCGTGCAAGTCGGCTACCCGCAACTCGTCATCGACGCGCTGAAAAAACTTCCCGCTGCCCGCACCGACGCCGACAAAACCGCGCTCGCGGCTTACTGGAACGAATACGATCCCGAACTGAGCAAGCGCCGCCTCACCGTCGCCAAAAACCAGCTCCCGCTCCCCACCGACCCCGGCATCCTGGAGCGCCGCACCGCGATCACCAAAGCCGAAGAACCCTTCCGCCTCGACTCCCGCCTCGTGCAACTGCGGCAAGACCTCGAACAATCCAAAGCCCAAGCCGCCAACAAACGCCTCACCGGAATACAGGACCTCGCGTGGGCGCTCGTGAACACCCCCGCGTTCCTGTTCAATCACTGAGCCGCTTACTCCGCCTCGCAGACGATCCGAAAACCGACATCGTTTGCCGAACAGTTCGGATGGTTAAAATGCCGGGCTGAAGCGCGGAGGCTGGTCGGTTTCGAGCGCCAGCTTCCACCGCGATAAATCCGCTGCGTGCCACTGTTTGGCCCACGACGATTCACCGTGTCCTTGCCGCGATAAGCTTCGTAAAAATCCGCGCACCATTCGAAGACATTGCCAGAAAGATCTTCGATGCCAAAGGGGCTGCTGCCGCGCGGGAAACTACCCACCGGCGCAGTTTCCGCAAAGCCGTCGTTGATCGTGGCATCGCGCCATACAAAGGAGGTATTCGCGTCCGCAAAATTTGCGTAGAAACCTTGGTCGAGATTTTCTCCCCACGGGTAAGGCCGATCATCCAGACCGCGCGCCGCGTATTCCCATTCTGCTTCGGTGGGCAGGCGGTATTTGCGGCCCTCTTTGTGGCTCAGCCAAAGGCAGAATTTCTCGGCCTCCAGACTGGTGACTTGGATGACCGGATGTTTCTCATTCACCCGCGGCGCGCGCTTGTTGCGGTGCTGCGGGTCAAAGCGTTCGTACTGCTCATTAGTCACAGGAAAACGCGCCATGTAAAAACAACCGATCGTCACCAGCGTGACGGGCTGCTCCTGCGGCGTGGCATCGGGCTCGGAGCTACCCATCGCAAAGGTGCCGCTCGTGATGAGAAACATTTCGCAACCGACCGAGCTCGTGAAATTCGGGAACTTCAGCTTTTCTTGCGAGCGGGCGATCGGCGAGGTGTTGATGGTCATCGGCTTCGCGATCACCGGAGCAGCAGGAGCTTTGACCGGCGCTACCGCTGGCTTGTGTGAAACCGGGGCAACTTTTACCGAAGCGGGAGCCGGTGCCGCACCAGCCATCTCATCGTGATATTCATCGATCAAATCCTCCGCCTGCCCACCGGTCAGCCCGAGGCTTTCGCCGAG
The DNA here is from genome assembly GCA_031367565.1 of Verrucomicrobiota bacterium. GTDB lineage: Bacteria > Verrucomicrobiota > Verrucomicrobiia > Chthoniobacterales > Chthoniobacteraceae > JANLQB01. The sequence goes on along the minus strand of JANLQB010000752.1, from coordinate 8,373 downwards.
ATTGCACATCGTGTCGCGTTGATCGTCGCTCATCTCCCCGCCGTCGTCGGCGAGACGGGACATACGGAGCAGGCGACGAAACTCCGCGAACGGATCGCGTGCGGAGGTTTCCGCGACGGGCGCGCTGGCGATCGGCACGGCGGCTTGGACAGCCGCTGCCACCGGCGGCGGAACGTAGCTCACGCGGACGGCTCCAAGGCGGACGAGTTCGGATTCGATCGCAGACTTGATTTCCTCTTCGCTCAATGCGGAACGCCGACCCGCTTCGTAAAGGCGGCGCTCTCCTTCCTCCGTCAGCTTTTTATCCGCGAGCGCAAAATCGAGAATCTTTTTAAACTCCACGATCGCCACGCCGACCATCTGCGCGCGCAACTGCGCGTCGAGTTTCGCACGCGCTTCCGGGTTGAGCAGTTCCGTGCGCGCTTCCGCGAGTCGCAGCGGAGCTTCATCCAGTCCACCGCGCAGGATTTGCGCGATGGGATTGCTCGGCTGATTTTTGAGCGGCAGTTTTTTCTGCCACCAAACGAGGAGCTTCCGGCAGTTGTCCTCGATCTGCTCGGCATTCGCGTTCGAGTCGAAATCAAGACAAAGCCGATCGTAGAAGTTCGGCGAATTGTAGTTCTTCCACCCGTCCCAGCGGGTCGGGTTATCGGGCAACGGATTGGGCAGCGCCACGCTTCAAACTAAAACGAACGCCCCGCAAATCATACAACCTTGATTTGCTGGAGATCGGCAGTTGCGGTTTCGAGTTCAGCCTCGGAAAGCCCCGTATTCCGGGCGATCGAGACTTTGCTTTGCCGCCCGTAGGCTTCGACGATCACTTCGAGGACTTGGTTCTCGTTGTAAGTGTAGGTCAATTCCACGGGCGAACCTTTCGGCAAAAACGGCGGGAGTTCGATGTCGCAGATTCCCAGCGGTGTGCATTCGCCCGGCACCGTGCTTTCGCCTTCCACCACACGGATCACGGCGTTCTTCATGTTCGCCTTCGCCGTGCCGAATGAGTTCTTCATCTGCACCGGCACCGGCGTCATTTTTCGGATCATGGGGAAAGCGTATTCCTCACCCTTCGCATCGTCCCAGAGCACCACGCCGAGCGTGTGCGTGGTGATATTCGTGACGCGAATGAGCGAGCCATCGGCACTGGAAAACTGCTCGCGGACTTCGGCCGGCAGTGTCCTTTCGCCGACCTGATCTTCTTCGCCGAGCATCGAGATAATCGCCTGCACGGCCGCACCGATCGCCACGGTTTCATCCGGGCTCACGTCGTCGGCTACCGGCACGCTGGAGAGCAAGCCGATCATCGCACGCACCGAAGGCATGCGCGTCATCCCGCCGGTCAGCAGGATACGGTCGATTTGGTGCCAGCCGAGATTGGCTTCCTGCATCACGATTTCGCAGATCGTTTTGCACTTCTCCGTCAGATGCCGGCAGTGGTTTTCAAAAGTCTCGCGGGTGATCTCCAGCTTCACGCTTTTGCCATTGTAAGAATGGACAACCGTCGTGCGCTGCCGTGTGGAAAGCTGCACCTTCGCCGTCAGCGCGCGGTTGTAGAGATCTTGATAACTTTGCAGATCGAGCAGCGGATTTTCGCCATGCACCTGGTCAAATTCCTCGGCCACGAGATTCACGATGATGTCGTCCCAATCCTTGCCACCGAGTCGATGATCGCCATTACTCGCGAGCATGCGGATGTGGTGATCCTCAATCTTCATGATCGTGACGTCGAACGTGCCGCCGCCAAGATCGAAGACGAACACGGTCTGATTGCTCTCCAGCTTGTCGAGACCGTAAGCGAGCGCCGCCGCCGTCGGTTCGTTGATGACGCGCAGCACGTTCAGCCCCGCGAGCTGGCCTGCGTGCAGGGTTGCCGTGCGTTCGGCATCATTGAAATAAGCGGGAACGGTGATGACCGCATCCGTCACCGGCTCGCCGAGATACCGCTCCGCGTCGTTCTTCAGCTTCTTGATGATGAGCGCGGAAAGCTCCTCCGCCGAGTAGGCCTTGCCCTCAAATTCGCGATGAAACTCCGCCTTGCTCTTACCCATCTCGCGCTTCACGAAATCGACGATCTTCTCCGGCTCGGCGACTGCATTCTGTTTCGCCACGGAGCCGACGATGGCGTTGTGTCCGTCGAAAAGGATGACTGATGGCGTGATGCGTTCGCTTTCCGCGTTCGGGATGATTTGGGGTTTTCCGTAAGCATCCACATGAGCAATTGCGCTATAGGTGGTGCCCAGGTCGATTCCTACCGTCTTACGGGATTGAGTGAGAATTTCAGTGAAGCTCATACGTTCTTCTTGGGACTATTGATCAGGAAATCTTGATGGTTGGCGGCGGGTTATTCGATGGCTCGCGGTAGCGTTTCACCACCACCTCTTCAGGCCGTAGCACGCGCTCGTGCCAGAGGAAACCGCGCTTCACCATGCGGACGACGAGCGTGTCATCGTCGGGATTATCGCTAGCCTCCACGGCCACTGCGCGCTGGCTGCACTTGTCCAGTTTTCCCGAGCCGATCGGGAGCTGGGTCACATCGAGACGCGCCAGCACCTCCAGGATGAATTCCACGTTGTGCCCGAGGTTCATCTCCATCGTGTGCATGCGATCGAGCATCCTTTTCGCCGCCGGAGATTCTTCCGCCGCCGCCGCTCCCTCGCAGATGGCTTCCGTGATCTGGCGATGGATCTCGGTTAGATCATCGTAGACGGTGACTAGGTCGCGAATGATCGGGCGATAGACCGACTGGAGCAAAAAGCCATCTTTGTAAGTCTTCAACTCCTCGTGCAGCGCGCTGAACATGCTGTGGCTCACGCCATTTTTCATCTCCAGCAGCGCCCGCAGGTCGGCCACTACTTTTGGCAGCAAATGCACGCTTTCACCGATCGTTTTGGAAACCGCATCCAAGCCATGAATCGCTACACTCAACTCGCTGGGAACATCGAGAGACGGCATTTGAATCACCCCTCCCGCAGCATCGGATTCAGCCTCGATTTCGAGCGCATCCGCTAAATCAGGATTCGCGGGCACGGCACCGCCCGCTCGCTGAACGATCGCCCGCTCAGCTTGCTGGAATAATCCCTGCATCTGCGCGTCGAAATCAACGTCGAGAATGTTATCACGATTGGACATAGGCAGTTTCTACAAAGCCAATATCCTGCCACACCCTGAACTTTTTTTACCCTGAGCGGAAACGGCTCCCCCGCCCCACCCCGCACACCGGCCGCGATGCGTCCTATTTTAAGAGAGCAATTCCTTCACCGCATGCGCCGGCTCGACGCCGGTGAGCCGCATGTCGAGGCCCTGACTGGGAAAAGTGAAGCGCGAATGGTCGATGCCCATGCAGTGCAGGATCGTGGCGTTTAGCTCGTTCAGATGCACAGGAGACTCGACGATGTTGTAGGAAAATTCGTCCGTCTCGCCAAGGCTGATGCCGCCTTTGATGCCGCCGCCGGCCATCCACATGCAGAAGTTTCGCGGATGATGATCGCGTCCGTAGTCAGTCGCGGTGAGCGTGCCTTGTGAATAGACCGTGCGGCCGAATTCGCCGCCCCAGACAACGAGCGTGCTCTCGAGGAGGCCGCGCTGTTTTAGATCGGCGATGAGCGCGCCGACGCCCTGATCGGTGTCCTTGCATTGATTGCCGAGCTGCGCGGGCAGGCTGCCATGCTGATCCCATCCGCGATGCATGATCTGCACGACGCGCACGCCGCGTTCGACGAGTCGCCGCGCCATGAGGGCGCTGTGCGTGAAGCTGCCCGAGCGCTTCACGTCCGCACCGTAAAGATCGAGCGTCGCCTGCGATTCATCGCTCAGATTCACCAAGTCCGGCACGCTGCTCTGCATGCGAAACGCCATCTCGTATTGCGCGATGCGCGTCTGGATTTCCGGGTCGCCGAATTTCTCAAAGCCGCGCTGATTGAGCTGCCCGAGCGCGTCGAGCATCGTGCGCCGTTCGCCGCTCGCGAGGCCGTCGGGATTTTGCAAATAAAGCACCGGATCGCCGGCGCCGCGGAGGGTCACGCCGGTGAAACGCGTCGGCAAAAATCCGCTGCCCCACATGCGCGAGAAGAGCGCCTGACCGTTGCTGCCGGATGGAAATTGCGGCGTGAGACAGACGAATGCGGGCAGGTCGTTACTCTCGCTGCCGAGCCCATACGCGAGCCACGAGCCGATGCTCGCGCGGCCCGGCACTTCCGCGCCGGTCATCAGGAAAGTGCAGGCGGGGTCATGATTGATCGCATTGCTGTGGACGCTCTTAATGAGCGCGATTTCATCCACGACTTTCGCCGTATGCGGAAGAAGTTCGCTCACCCAGCGCCCGCAGTTCCCGTGTTGCGCAAACTTAAACATGGATGGCGCGACCGGCAGCTTGCTCTGGCCGCTCGTCATCGTGGTGATGCGCTGCTCGCCGCGCACGGATTTCGGCAGCTCTTCGTTGAAGTGTTTTTGTAACTCCGGTTTGTAATCCCAGAGGTCGATCTGCGACGGCCCGCCGTTCATGTGCAGGTAAATGATCGATTTCGCCTTCGGCGGAAAATGTGGGAAGCCGGGCAGCGCGGGATGCACGCGGCCCGCGACCGACGCGCTGGCCGCGCGAGTGCCGAGCAAATGCGCGAGCGCGATGCCGCCGAGTCGGAGCCCGGTGCTGCCGAAAAACTGACGACGCGTTTGTAGAAGTTGATGTTCAAAAATCGGGTCCATGTCAGTTACGGGTGATGGTTTCGTCCAAGTTGAGGATGAGATTTGCGATCAGCGTCCACGCGGCAAGTTCTGGCACTGCGAGTCCGGGCGTCGGTTTCGATTCTCCCTGCCGGATGAGTTTTGCCGCCGCGTCTGCCGCCTTTTGATACGATACCAGATGCCGCTCGAATGCGCCGCGCACGACGGCGATTTCCTCCGGCGCGGGTTTGCGCGCGAGGACGGTGCGGTAGGCGAAGACGATGCGTTCGTTTAGCGTCCCGCCAGGCTCCGTCATGATGCGTTGGGCGAAAACGCGCGCGGCTTCCACGTGCTGCACGTCGTTCATGAGCTGGAGCGCCTGCATCGGCGTGTCGCTGCGTTCGCGCAAAACGCACGCTTGTTCCCGCGAGGGCGCATCGAAATTTACCAGGAAAGGAGCGGGCGCGGTGCGTTTGATGAACGTGTAGATGCTGCGCCGGTAAAGCGCGGAGCCGGTGTCCTGCGTGTAGTTCGCCGTGTTGCTGCCGACGAAGCCGACTGGCTCCCAAATGTTCGGCGGCTGGTAAGGTTTCACGCCTTTGCCGCCCATTGTCGGATCGAGCAAACCGGAAACCGCGAGCGCGTTGTCGCGCACTTCCTCGGCATCGAGCCGGAAGCGCGGGCCGCGCGCGTGCAGGCGGTTTTCGGGATCGCGTTTCCACGACTCGGCGGGCGCGGTGGACGATTGGCGAAACGTGCTGCTCGTCACAAAATCGCGGACGAGCTTCTTCACGTCCCATCCGCTTTCGCGGAAAGAAACGGCGAGCCAGTCGAGCAACTCGGGATGGCTCGGCGGCTGGCCTTGCGATCCGAAATCGCCGGAGGTTTTCACGAGCCCCACGCCGAAGAACTGCTGCCAGAAACGATTCACCGTCACGCGCGCAGTCAGTGGGTGATTGGCGGCGACGAGCCAGCGCGCGAGATCGAGACGGTTCGGCGTTTGCGCATTTGGCAGCGCGGGAAAAGCAGCGGGTACGGCGCGTTCCACTTTGTCTCCCGGCTTGTCGTAAGCACCGCGCATCATCACGAAACTCTCTCGCGGTTTTTCCAAATCGCGCATCACGAAACTCGCCGGGATCGCCGCGTCCAGATCGTCGCGTTCCTTTTTCAATCTCGCGACTTCGCCTTGCAGCGGAGCGATGATCGGCTTCGTCGTCGCGCAGGCATTCGTCAGAAAGTAGTCGCGCAATTTCTTCTGCTGCTCCGGCGTGCGGTTGGCAGCGGGCACGGTTTTCAAAATCACATTCAAATCGCCCGGCAAGCCTTGCGTATCCTTGCCGTCACGCTGCGCGATCCACACTTGCAGTGATCGCGTGGGATCGTTCGCATCGTCCACGCGTGAGATGATTCCGAGCGCGTCGAACATCGCCGTGCCGCCTTCGAGCGTGAACGCGAGCCCGGTGATTTTATCGCCCGGCGCGAGGCCCATCTTCTCCGCAGGCACTTCGAGTTTCACCCAAGTCCCCACCGTCGGCAGCGGACCCGCCACAAAACGCTCGCCCGTATTCGGCGCGCCCCATCCAGGGATCGCCTGATCGTCTCCCCACATCGCGCGATGCCGCCAGCCGTTCGTGTTGAATTGAATCATCACCGCGCGCGGTGGCTCCGCGGGGTCGATGAAAACGGAGAGCGTGAAGCGCGCGCCTTGCGGGACTTCGATCGGCTCGGTGCCGCCTTCCCACACGTCCTGCGTCACGCCCTTGCCGCTGATTTTCAAAGCGCGATCCCCATTCGCCGCCGACGCGCCACCTTTCGCCACCCAAGTCAGCGCGCGGCCCGCAGGCTGGCTCGTCACTTTCGCGCCCGCCGGAAAATCGTCGCCGACGAGTCGCGTCTCCTGCTCCTTCACCGGCGGCGGTGGAACGAGCGTGGCGGGATCGACGTAAGCGATTTTTTCCACCTCCGCCGGGATGCGTTGCTCAGCCGCCGTGCGCTGCGCGTCCAACTCGGCGAGACGCACGGTTTGATCCGGCTTCGCGTTTTTTACCGTCGGCGCGGTGAGCAAAACGTTACCATCCATCGCGGGATCGGCGGCGCTGTTGAAGAATGCGTAGAGCTGGTAAAATTCCTTCTGCGAGAGCGGATCGAATTTGTGATCGTGACACTGCGCGCATCCGGCGGTGAGCCCCATCCACGTCTGCGCCGTCGTCGCCGTGCGCTCAATCGCGTAACGATAGAGATACTCCGCGTCGATCGAACCGCCCTCGCCAGTCGTCACGTTGCAGCGATTGAAGCCAGTCGCGATGAGCTGCTCCGGCGTCGCGTTTGGAAGGAGATCGCCCGCGAGTTGTTCGATCGTGAATTGATCGAACGGCAGGTTGCGATTGAACGCGCCGATCACCCAATCGCGGTAAAGCCACATCGAGCGTTCGTTGTCGAGGTGCAGCCCGTGCGTGTCGCCGTAGCGCGCTACGTCCAGCCAGTTCCTCGCCATCTGCTCGCCATAGCGCGGCGACGCCAGCAGCCGATCCACGACCTTCTCGTAAGCATCCGCCGAGTTCTCCGCGAGAAACGCATCCACCTCCGCGATCGTCGGCGGCATCCCCGTCAGCGCAAACGTCACGCGCCGGATCAGCGTCTCCTTGTCCCCATCCGGCAGCGGAGCGAGCCCCTCGTTTTTCAGCCGGTCGAAAATGAACGCATCGACCGCATTCCGCGCATTAGGAAATCCCGCAGGCAGCGCGGCCTTCACTGGCGTCTCAAACGACCAATGCTTCTGATAGCCCGCGCCCTGTTCGATCCATTTCCGCAGCGTCGCCCTTTCCACCGCCGACAAAGTCTTGTGCGACTTCGGCGGCGGCATCACCTCGTCCGCATCCGTCGCATTGATCCGCGCCCAAAGCTCACTCCCCGCCGGATCACCCGGCTTCACCGCCACCAAATCACTCTCGCCCTTCCCATACGCACCCTCCGCCGTATCCAACCGCAGCCCCGCCTTCCGCTTCGTCGTATCCAGTCCGTGACACGCGAAACATTTGTCCGAAAGAATCGGCCGGATGTCGCGGTTGAAAGTCAGTTCCTTCGCACTCAGCGGCGTGACCGCGAGAAGGCTGGCGGCAATCGAGGTGATGGGTCGGGAAAGTGTCATCACGATCAAATAACCGAGAAATAGGGTTTGTCGCAGGTCTTCAAACAACCCCTTCAAGCGTTTGCCGACGCTGAGACGGTTCTCCCGCCTCCGTTCCCCGGTTCGCCGCCGAGTTTTCCAACTACAAGGCATACCTCGCGCGCGAAGCCGACCTGCGGTAAATCCAGTGCCGACGCGTGGACACGCGGCGACCGCATCTGGACGCGATCGAGGCGTATCTTGGCTTTCGCGGGAAAAGTGAGAGTTCGCGCTGAAACGCTTCGTTGACACGAAATTATGCAAGCTGCGACTTGCAGAAAGCACCTGTAGTGCGTTAAGTCCGAGCCTCATATGGGAACACTCACGAAACGGGAACTCGTAGTCACGATCAGCAACGAAACGGGTTTGGTACAACATCAGGTCTTCGACGTTGTTCAAAAGACACTCGATCACCTCACCGACGCGCTCGCCAAAGGCGACACCGTCGAACTCCGCAACTTCGGCGTTTTCGAAGTGCGCCTCACGAAGGCCCGCGTCGGGCGCAATCCGAACAAACCGGGCAGCAGCTTCGTCATCCCGCCGCGCGCCAC
>JANLQB010000653.1:0-5424 GCA_031367565.1 Verrucomicrobiota bacterium | reverse complement strand
CTCACACAGCTTCCTGCGGAAATGGACCGAGGCAGGTCAATTCACCGAAAACTGCGAAGTCAGCTCCATTGAGCGTCAGCAGCGACGTAATTCCTGCGCTGCGATAAGTCGCCGCCAGCATGGTATCGAGCACCCGCTTTCGCCCAAGTCGATGCCGGGCCATCGCATCGAGAAACCACTTCATCGCAGCATCGTCCGGCGCGACATGCTCGACATCGGAAGCGTTCAACCATCGTCCAGCCTCAATCAGCGCTTGTTCCATCGGCAGTGGCAGCTTGAAGCGCCGCGCATCGGTGACGATGTGGACAAACTCTGCCAGCACGGGTGCAGTCACCGCAAAACGGTCTCCTTGCGCCTTCAATTCGCGAATCCTCCGCCAGACTCTCGCGTGATCGGGATGTTCCGCCACTTCCGCTGCGACGAGAAAATTCGTATCGAACCCGTGCGTCAAACCCGGCCCTCCAGCATCTCGTCATACCATTCCTCGCGGTCACCAAGCGGGCGCAGCATTTCCCCAAGATGAAGCGGCTTCAGGTCCAGCACGCTGTGCGGCTTCTGCCGGGCCTTTTCCCGCCGGGCCACGCGGATGAATCGCTCCAATTCCACCAACTCTTCCGCGGATAGCTGCGGGACGGCTTGTTCGATTTCAGTGAGCGTGCTCATACGCGCAGAATGCACGCTGTCATGTGGATCGTCAATTTTCGGGGTCTGCCCTCCCTGCTCGGAGCCACGTCTGCCCTTGGCGGAGACGCCGCCCTGTGGCACGCTTCGAAGAATGGAAGACCGGATCCTCATTGATCCCGCCATCTGCAATGGCCGTCCCGTCATCGCGGGCACGCGCATCGCCGTCCAGACCGTCCTCGAATTTCTCGGCGCCGGGGACGAGATCGCCGACGTGTTGGAAGAATATCCGTCGCTCACCCGCGAGGATGTGCTGGCCTGCCTGCGCTACTCCTCGCGACTGATGGGCAATCACTTCACGCTGCAAAAGGTCGCGTGAAGGGTTTCCTATTCGACGAAAATCTCCCACGTCGAATCCGCTTTGCTCCATCTCTCCCGATCATTCACGTCGAGGCAATTGGTGTCAGCTCGCAGGACGGAGCGGTGTAGGACTACGCAAAGACAGCATTCCTAGCCATCGTCTCCAAAGATACCGACTTTTCCGACCGCATCCTCATCTCGCCGCCGCCGCCATGGGTCGTGCATCTGCGCATTGGGAATCTGCGACGCGCCGACTTTCATGCCTTTCTGGCGCGAGTCTGGCCACAGATCGAAGCCCTGCTCCCGACTCACAAACTGGTGAATGTCTATCCCGACCGGATTGAAGCCGTGCGGTAAGGAGCGCGAGAATAATTATTGTCAGATTCTTGGACTGACCCGCACTGCATTACCGAAGGCAATCATTCACGATTCACAGATCGACCCCGGATTCCTCACTACCGCGCCTTGGCGATCGTTGACGGGATCATGTCAATGCGGCAGTTTCCCCGCGATGGAGACCACTTACGATCAAGCCCAGTCCGTCGTGGCGGCGCTCCCGCGGCAGGAGCGCGCGCGCCTCTTTGTCTGGATGGCCGCCGACATCGCGGACCAACTGCCCGGCATTGAGTTCGATCCCCGCGTTTGCGGCGGCTCGGCGCGCATCGCAGGCACGAGGCTCCCGGTGTGGTCGCTCGAATCTTGGCGCAGACTCGGTGCGGGCGATGAGGAGATTCTGAAAAACCATCCCACCCTGAAACCGTCCGATCTGCTCAACGCCTGGCAGTATGTGACCCGGCACCCGCAAGAGATCGATCGGGAGATTCAGGAAAACAACGCGGAGGAGTGAATTGGCGCGACTTTACGCCAACGAAAACTTCCCACTCGAAGTCGTCGAACGTCTCCGCGCCTTGGGGCACGATGTCCTCACGACACACGATGCGGGCCGATCCAACCAGAGCATCGAGAATGACGCGGTGCTTCGATTTGCGATCGAGACCGTTCGCTGCGTGCTCACCATCAATCGCCAAGACTTCCAGCGACTCCACCGAATGATGCCCGCTCATCCTGGCATCATCGTCTGCACAGAGAATCGAGATTACGGGGCCTTCGCCGGACGGATCGACGCGGCGATGCGCGAGGCCGGCACACTCACCGAACGGCTCATCAAAGTCGTGCGCGGGGAACCCGCCGTGATCACATTTGTGCCGCTGCATGCCGCCGGAGTGGGAGAGCCGGACCGCTGATCTTGCCCGAGAAATTCCGAAGCCCTGTCAACACTGCTGGCAGCATAGTAAGATTTGACCCGCCGCCCCTAAAATTGCCGTGCCGTTCTGGCCGTGGTGCCCGCGTTTGAGACGCGAGCGGCGATGCAGGGCTTTCCCTCGCAAATCTCGTGGGAGACGGAGGTCTGGATTGCCGATTCACCTTCCCATCGCTACCAGACGACCATCACCCCGTAGCCCGGAAAGAACGGATCGGGCGACACGATGGCCAGCCCGTCCTCCAGCGATTGCGCCACGAGCAAACGATCGAAGGGATCGCGATGAAGGTCCGGCAGGTCGGACGTACGCTGAATGGCGGCAAGACGGACCGGCCACTCGCGGATATTCCATGCGGCCATTTGCTGCGGGATCCATTGGCGGGGCGGATCGGGCAGATTCAGCTTTCCCGCATGGTGCTTCAGATGCATCTCCCAGACACTCGCATGGCTGAAGGCCAGCGTGTTTGCCGGGTCGTCGATGGCCGATCGGGCTGCCGCGCTCAGTTTCGCCGACTCCTGCGTCAGCCAGATAAAGGCGCAGGTATCCAGCAGCAGGATCACGCGCTACAGCCCCCAATCCTTGAGTTCCTCGTCCGTCAGCGGCGCGAAACAATCCGCCGAATAGCGCACCGGCGCAGAGGTCACCGTGCCGACTTTCGGACGATCTCCCGCCTCCGCCTCGCAACGGGTAATCCGAGCCACCGGGCGCTCACGATCCACCACCACCACTTCCTCACCCGTCCCGATGAGCGTGATCCAATGGGCAAAGCGACTCGCCGCCTGGTCGATGGTAATCTTGATCATGGCCTATGCATACTTTCAGTGCAGCGGACTCGCAAATGATTCGATGCAATACCGCCCTGCCAATCCAAAATTCACGATTCACAGACCGACCCCGGATTCCGCCTTCATCGTGCTGATGCTGTAGGCTCCGGTCTCTGGATCGACGGAAATCGTCCAGTGTGAAGGAGGCTCTCCTGACATGGATGCATGAATGGTCTTCGGTGTGTGATACGAACGAACATACTCGTCCAAAAGCTGACGCAAGACGCCATAGAAGTTCATCCCGCGAACAAGAATCTGCGAAAAATCATCCCACGCAATGACTCGGGGATGCCCGGCGGCCTGCCGACGAAGTCGGAGCCCGTCCTGCCAAATAATATAGTCTGCGTGGGCGTAACCGTTACGGACGTCTGAATCAAAAGCGTCTCGGAATGCCGCTGCTAAACTGGAAAGACCGAGACTCTCGGCATGGCCAACCAAGTCCCGAAATACAGCATTGGCGTTCGGAGCAATGATCTTCCCTGTGGCTGCATGAATCCTGTTAAGCTCGAGAAAAGGCCACATCCGATGTGGCTCGCCACTGGCTATCCTCATAAGGTTCTTAGGAGCCTCGTAGTAGCCTGATGCTTCCGATAGATGACAATAAAAGCTGAGTGCTACTCTGATCTTGAACGGAGACGGCGGCTCCTGCTCCAGATAGCGAGAATACTCGTCAAACGCTCTGTGTGACTCCTGCCATGCACACCATCCCGGCCCCTGCTCTCCTCTAAACTCCGGGGCCAATGCGAGAGCAAAATGTAGCTCATGGGATGACTTGGCTCGCTCAAACAACTCTCGAAGAGCGGCTTCAGCCGCTTCAAGGAACTTGATCGTGTCCTCTCTCGCTTCTGCCATAGCGTGGTGTTGGTTGGCCGAACGACCCCAAGCTCAGATGCAGCGCCATTGTTAGCCGTTTCGTTCATTCGCGCGAAAGCTTCGAGTGTGCAGACAAAATGCACCCAAAAAAAACAAAAGATGTAGCGATACTGGTTCGGGAATAGTAGCGACACTGACGCCGTCGATAAATGAACCGCTGCCAAAGTCTGCTCCAGCAGCCTCTAGTTGCAGGGTCAACGCGGTGCTTGTGCTGTTTGCGGTGAATCTGTGCGAATATACTCGCCAAATTGCGTCATCGGGAATCGCATCGGCACTACTCAATAATAAATTGCTCCCGGTCGCCATCACTCGAAGTAAGCCGCCGAAAGATGCAGCGAAAGTTAATTCGTAAATTGAGTTTGGCTGGGTGGTGATGGTGGTAGTGATGCCAAAAAAGTCGCGACCCCGACCAATCTCGCCACGATTGAGATCAACAAAACGACTGCCACTAAAAGCGAAACCGTTGTTCGAGTTAACCCATTCCATGCCTCGGGCGGGATCAACAAAATCAAGAGCGTTTGTTGGATCGCTCGGTGAAAGGAAAATGCTCCAACCTGCTAGGATATTTTCGCCGGGGAGAATCACTGTGCCGGTAGCACCGCTGCCAAAATCGTTAAAGTTTCCATCTCCAGGGTGTGCAAATGCACCTAACTCAAAGTCTCCATTGGAGACAAGAGCAGCTGTAGCAGTGGTGCATTCGCAAAGAAGCGCGAATGCAAGGAGCGGCACGATGGAGAGTTGGAATTTCATTCTGCAGATGGGGTCGGTTCTAGATTTGGCTCATTGCGGTTCGGGATTCAGTTTTCGACCGCATAGCCAAGTTGAATACGAGTGTGAATCATCCCTCGGGCGAGGAAAGGAGGAAAGCGAGACGTTCGCGCATGGCAGTGGAGAGGCGCGGGAGCCATGATTCATCGACGAGGCCGACGGAGACGAGATCGCGCAGGTGGACGCGGTCATTGTCACGGAAGGCGGCGAGTTTCATGCGCACGAGGGCTGCGAGCGAGATGAGGCGGAACTCTCCCCCATCCTCGCTCTCGTCGATGCGGGCGTTGGCTTCGGGTTGGTCTGGACGGGTCTTTTCCTCCGCGAAGACGATGTGCACGGCATCGCCCACCTTGCTGTCCGCACCGTCGAGGAAGACATCGAGGGTGCCACCGTGGCCGGGGGAGGCGACGCGGCGATGGTGGAAGCCGACCGCTTCCAGCGCTCCGGTCGCGGCAGGAAGGTCCGCGCGCGCAAGGAGGAGGTCCACATCGCGGGTATTGCGGACGGCGGCTTCATCCGCGCGGGAAACCCACGCGGCAACCGCATTTCCGCCGACCACCGCGTAAGGCACGCACGCTTCCGCCAAAGCGGCAGCGGCGCGGAGCAGGCGCCGGCCTTTTTCCACCGCCTCGCTCATGCGTGGCCAGGAGACTGGATGAAGGGTAGTGACCATACTGAAGACACTGGGGGAGGTGCCGCATCGGCGATGCGTGGTC
>JANLQB010000616.1:0-2106 GCA_031367565.1 Verrucomicrobiota bacterium | reverse complement strand
GCGCACCGGTTCGGAGCCGAGATACGGCGTCAGCGCGGCGATCGCGCCCGCGATGATGATCAGCACGAACAAATATTTCAGCTTTCTCATGAATCCGAAGTCCGAGCGTGGTTGGTCCATTCGGCTGGGTCAATCCGGGCCGGATGCGATTCTTAGCGGAGCCAAGGTGACGATCCTATTTCCGCGCCAGCCGGACGAGACGCAGCGAATCCAGCGCAAATCGCGCCTCACCTTTCCGCCCGCGCAATTCCGCCACCAGCACCACTTCGCCACTATCCTCGCCCACTTCGAATTCGTAATTTACCGCCCGCCAATCCGAATTCCCGCTCACCCATTCCCCCGTCGGATCTTTCCCCGAAATCCGCAACCCCGCGCCATCGCCCTCCACGCCGAGCGTCTTCATCTTCGCCTCAAAACGATAACGCCCCTGCGGCAGCGCCGCACCCGCGCGCCACGAACCCTGCGAGTCGCCATCCGCCGCGATCCTCAGACACGCCTGCCCGTCCGCCGTCGCGCGATCGAGCTTCGCGCCGCCCTCGTTTTTCGTGCCCCAGCCTTTCGTCAGCCGCGCCGAGCCGGTTTTGTCGAAAGCAAGCGGCTCCGGCATGTCCGCGAGTTGCGAGGCGATCGCCTGCACGCGCAAGCCCACGGTCTTCGCCGTGTTCTCCATTTTGGGCGCGAGTTCCTTCGCAAAATCCGCATCGTGCGCTTGCACCACCGAGAGCACTTGCGCCGCCACCTCCATCGCCCGCGCCGACCAGTCGCGCTTCGCAAAAACTTTTTCGTAAATCGTGGCAACGCGCTCGCGATAAAGCGCGCGCCCTTCCGGGCAGCCGACAAATGCGCGTCCGACAAGGCTTCCCGGCTCGCGCTGAATTCCAAAATCCACCTCCGCCAGCGGCTCATCCATTCCGTGTGGAATGAACGACAGCAGCTTCGTCGTCGGGTCTTGGTAAATGCGGTAGTTGTTCTTCCCAAAATCATACCCATCGCCCACGCCGAGCAGCGCCTCGATCGCGAGGAATGACGCAAACCGATCGCGATCCAAAATTTCGCCCAGTTTTTTCCAGCGCTCCGCGTTGTCGTCCACCCGACTCGCCGCGCTCAATTGCTGGATCGCGCTAAAATCCTTTTTGTCCCCTTCATCCTTCGTCAGTTCCTCGTCGATGTCCTTGACGAACCCGCTCTCATAAAGATCGCCGCCCGTGTCCTTAAAAAACGGCGCAAGAAAATCCTTCGTATAGCTCTCCGTCAGCACGTAGAGCCCGAGATCGCGATCATTCAGTTTCACCAGCGCATGCGTGCAGCGAATCGCCGGCACCCCCGCCGCCCGCGCCATTTCCCCGCAGAGGACTTGGTGCAAAAACGACGAATCTTCCATCGCGTTGTTCAGGTGAAATTTCGTGAGCCCTTGAAACCGCTCAGCACCCTTGAACTTGTCGAGATTCACCGTCCAAGCCGGCTTCTGGTCGATCGGCCGAAAGCTTCCCGATGCGCCTTTCAGCTTCAGCGCCACACCTTTGTAAGTCTTGTCACCAATCACCATTCTCCCCTCCACATACCGCCGTGCGTCGTCGTGCAGCGCCTGGATGTCATCCTCCGAAAGCAGAATCTGAATCGTCGGAATCATCCCCTTAAACAACTCCACCTGCGCCGCCCGATGCTTCGCGCCCTTGTCTCCATCAGCCTTTTCCGCCTTCGCCGCGAAAAGACTCGCCGCGCTCATGAAAACGATGAGGCAAACGATCAAGCGAAACATGGTGGTCGGTATAACCCGGATCGCGGTGAAGGCGATGCGGTTTTCTTTTACGCCACGCGCCACGTCAGCTCGATCGGACGCAGGTGATCTTTGTGGCGCGGATCGCGCGAATGCAGCACGACGCGCATCCCGTCCGCGAGCAGCGAACCCGTGACCCAGCCCGTCGGCGCGCCGGATTTCGAGGGGTAGCCGATCGCGGGGAGATTTACCAAATGCAGGTCGCCAAACATCGAAAGTTTCCACCGATGCGTGTGGCCGCAGATCACCGCTTTCACCTGCCGCCTCCGCACGATGACCTCCAGCAAGGCCTTCGTATCCGTGATGCCGGATTCCGAGTCCTCTTTCGC
>JANLQB010000570.1:0-3017 GCA_031367565.1 Verrucomicrobiota bacterium | reverse complement strand
GCATTTGATTCGCGGGGAGGAACGGCGCGGCGTGGTGTGGGTCGAGCTGGCGCACGATCGTCTGGTGAAGCCGATCCGCGCGGATAACGCGGTGTGGGCGGAGCGGAACTTGAGCGTGCTCCAGCATCAGGCGGCGGTGTGGAATAATCAGGACCGATCCGATGCGCTGTGTCTGCGCGGGGATGCGCGGAAGGAGGCGCAGCGATGGGCGGATGAACACGCGGATGAGTTGACGCAGACGGAGCGCGAGTTCCTCGAGGTGTGCCAGCGGAACCACGATGCGCGGACGAATCGCTGGGCATCGTGGGCGGTGCTCGGGCTTTCCGTCGTCTTGGGGGCGATCCTCTTCCTCACGGTGTATGCCTTGAAACAAGCGAAGATGGCGCGGGCGCAGAAGGAGATCGCGGAGAGTCAGGCGGCGATGGCGCAGCAGCAGACCGAGATCGCGCAGCGCGAGAAAAAGATGGCGAACGAGCAGCAGCAAATCGCGGAACGCGCGCGCACGATCGCGACGGCGCAGAGCATCGCGGCGCGGGCGATGCAGCTCCGGGAGGATCGGCTGGATGTGGCGCTGCTGCTTTCCACGGAGGCGCAGCGGATGAGCGATCAGCCGGATACGCGCGGGAGTTTGCTCGCGTCGGCGTATCACAATCCGCGGCTGACGACGTATCTGAACGGGCCGCCGTCACCGGTCGGCGCGGTGGCTTTTAGCAGCGATGGAAAGTTCGTGGTGACGGGGGATTTCGATGGAAATTTGGTGCTGTGGGATGCGCAGACGCATCGCGTGATCGAGGCGCTGCCGAAGCTGGTGAAGGACGCGGTGCGGACGATTGTCTTCAGCGGAGACGGGCGCTGGTTGGCGGTGAGCAGCAAGGCGAAAAGTGTGATGCGGCGCGATCTGCGGACGGGCGAGTGGAAGGAGATGCTGCCCGAAAAACCGGGTGATCGCGATGTGTGGTCGGTCGCGTTTTCGAGCGATTCCACGCTGCTGGTTTCGGCGGATAGCGCGGGCGAAATCCATTTTTGGGACATGACCTCGGGAAATGTGCAGGCGTTTTCCACGGGAGAAAAAAATCTGCGCGCGGTGGCGTTTCATCCCTCGGGAAAGATGCTCGCGGTGGGATGTGCGAGCGGGAAAATCCTGTGGTGGGCGCTGGAGAAAAATGTGTGGGTGCTGCGGGAGCGCGGTTTTACCACGAAGAATCCGGCCAGCCCGGTGCGTTGCGTGGCTTTCAGCGCGGATGGGGAATATTTGGCGGTGGGCCGGGGTGCGGGCGTGGCGGATTTGTACGCGGTGCTGGAGCCGGGGAAGGTCGTGAAGGTGATCGCGACGGGGAGGCACGAGGGCGCGGTGAGTGCGCTCGCTTTTTCTCCCGGCACGACGGGCTTGCCGCCGGATGAGACGCGGCTGGTGACGGCGAGTTTCGACGGGACGCTGCGGCTGTGGAAGGTGCCGTCGATGGAGCAAGTGGGGCCGCCTTTGACGGGGCACGTCGGACGGATTTTGAGCGTGGCGTTTAGCGGGGATAAGCGGAGCGTGGTCTCCGGCGGCACGGATAAGCGGGCGATCCTGTGGGATGCGTGGGTGCATGTGGCGGAGACGGGGCGGACGGAATCGGACGCGAAATTTGGGATCGCGTTCAGCGCGGATGCGGCGTTTTCGGCGGCGTGCTTTGATGACTGGCGTGCGATCTTGCAGGCGCGCGATCAGGCGAAGTGGCCGGAATATTCGATCCAGATGGAGACGCCCGTGCTCGCGAAAAATGGGCGCGTGCCGGTGACGACTTTCAGCGGGGACAGCGCGCGGCTAGCGATGACGACGAGGGGGGGAGCGGTGCGCATTTATGAGGTGTCGCGTGCGGCGGGAGCGGGCGAGCGGGCGCTGATCCGCGAGATCGCGGCGGCGGTGCAGGGGCCGGGCGTGGTGGACGATGGACGGGCGATCACGGCGCTGAGCCTGAGCAGGGATGGGGCGATGCTGGCCGCGAGCGTGAGTCAGGATAAAATGCTGGCGAAAATTTTTGTGTGGAAAGTGGAGACGGGCGAGCCGCTTTTCGCGGAGCCATTCACGAGCACGGACGATGATTGGAATTACGCGCTCGCGTTTAGCCCGGATGGAAGTCGGCTGGTCTCGGGCGGAAAAGCGGAGCGGGCCGTGGTGTGGGATTTGCGCGCGAAAGGGAAGCCGGAGGCGCAGAGGTGCGCGGGCGAGCACACGGGGAAGATTCGCTGCGTGGCGTTCAGCCGCGATGGGAAAATGTTCGCAACCGGGAGCGGGGATAACACGCTGATCCTTTGGGAAACGGAGAGCCGCCGTCGATTGTCGCCGCCGCTCGCGGGGCACAGCGCGCCGGTGCTGGTCGCGGCGTTCAGCCCGGATGGAAAGCGGCTTGCTTCGGGCAGCGATGATCGTTCGGTGATCCTGTGGGATGTGGCGACGCGGCAGGGCACGGGCCGGCTCATTGGCCACACGGACTCGGTGCGCGCGATGGCTTTTAGCAAAGACGGCGAGCAGCTTTACACCGGGAGCTGGGATGAAGAATCGCGCAAGTGGGAGATGGATGCGAAGGCGCTGCATGACATCTGCCGCGAGCGTGCGAACCGAAATCTGAGCAAAGGAGAATGGACGGACTACATGCTCAGCGGGCCGTGGCGGAAGACGTGGCCGAGCCTGCCGACGCCGGGCGAGGAACTGCCGAAGAAGTAATTTTCAAACTTCAAACAAACTGCCTCATGGACCCCGAACCTTTTATCTTCAACGGCATCGACGGCGCGACTGGTCGCTATCTGCTGCCGCCGCTGACCGCGCAGGATGTTTCCAAAATCGCGCAGGGCGAAAAGCTGGACGCGGCGCATTTGCAGGAGCTCCTGCAGCGCTGGGAGCAGGCCACGCAGCCGCATTTCGGCGTGCGTGGGATCGCGCGCGGTGAAGCGTGGAAGATCGAGCATGCCGGATGGGGCGTGATCTTCGCGCACGATGCCGATCCTGCGATCCGCGAGGCGCTCGCGCCGCTGCT
>JANLQB010000711.1:0-7047 GCA_031367565.1 Verrucomicrobiota bacterium | reverse complement strand
CGGCGCTTTACCTCGTCCCAAAGCACATCCAGTTCAGCGAGCGTCATCTTTTCCAGCGCCAGCGAGCGTTCGCGGGCCAGGGCTTCGACGGCGTGAAAGCGGAAAACGAATTTGTTCGTGGCGCGGTGCAGCGCGACTTCGGCGTCGATCTCCAGTTTGCGCGCGAGATTCACGATTGAAAAAAGCACGTCGCCGATTTCATCTTCGAGCGCAGCCGCATCCTGCGCCGCGATGGCCGCTTCGACCTCCGCGATTTCTTCCCGCACCTTTGCGATCACCGGCGCCGCCGCATCCCAATCGAAGCCCACCTTTGCCGCCTTCTTCTGCACCTTCTGCGCGCGCATCAATGCCGCGAACGAGCCGGGAACGCCGTCCAGCGCAGACTTCGGAGCGTCGCCGCCTTTCTCCGTGCGCTTGATTTCATCCCACCGTTTCAGCACCGCCTCCGAGTCCGCGCACTGATCTTCGCCAAAAACATGCGGATGCCGCCGCACGAGTTTTTCCGAAATGCTGCGCGCGACATCGTCGAAATTGAACCGCCCTTCCTCGACCGCGATCTGCGCATGAAAGACTGATTGCAGCAACAGGTCGCCCAGTTCTTCGCGCAGATTTTCGTCGTCCGAATTGTCGATCGCCTCCACGACTTCATAAGCCTCCTCCAGCAACCCGCCGCGCAAACTCGCATGCGTCTGCTCGCGATCCCAAGGACACCCGCTCGGGGCGCGGAGTTGCGCGACGATCGCGATGAGTTGGTCGATGCCCGGCAACGTTGGATCGGGCGGGCGGATTCTGGAAGCAGCGTCGGTGGACATTTGACTGAGAATTAAAAGCGCCCCGCCCGTTCAGACGAGCCCGCTCTTCAAATTATCCCGACCGGGTTCGTGGACGCGGAGCGACCTGGCAGGAGCGCGCAAAGGCATCCATGCATCCACCACCGCGTGCGCCATTCCAAAGCACACGCTCGCTGAAAATGCTGATGAGCGATCCCGGGAGCCGAACGCCAGCGGAGCCGCGCGGCGGCGCTCCAGGCTTCCGCAGTGAGTCGGCGCCGGATCGGGGCGGACATGATTTCCCAATCGAGATGCTGGTCGAGCACGCGTGCAGCGGCTTCGGCCATGGTCGCGCTTTGTGCGGACATCGCGGCTCCGTGTTTGCGATAGCGGCAAGTCTCGCGCCCGGTGTAGGCGATGCGTGCTCCGGCCCGCGCGCAGCGCATCCACATTTCGCGATCTTCGAGGTGCTGGAAACTCGGGTGAAATCCGCCGACCTTTTCCCACAAAGACTTCGCGAGCAGCACGGACGATGGCTGGACGAGGTATCGGTTTTCCCACAACGAAACTGGAAGCTCCGCGACTGCGCGAGCGTCCGGCGCGCGGATTTCAAGATCGCCGCCCGTCTCGCTATCAAAAAGCACGGAGCCTCCGTGGATGAGATCGGCGTCGCCTTCACTCGCTCGCGCCCAAAGCGTGCGGAGATGATCCGGCGTCCAGACATCGTCGCTGTCGAGGATCGCGATCCACTGGGTCTCCGCCGCGGCCATCGCCGTATTCCGCGTGGAGGTGAGTCCGCGGTTTATTTCGTGGCGGAGAAAACGAACGGGCTGAGAAACACTCGCGGCGAACGCGCGGACGAGTTCCTCGGTGCGATCCCGCGAACCGTCTTCCACCAGGATCAATTCCCAATCGGCAAACTCCTGTGCGCGGACCGAGTCCAGCGTTTCAGCAAGGTAGCGCTCTGCTTGATAGGCTGGGATGCAGATGCTGATGCGGGGATGACTCATGTGGTCGGCGGGAAATAAAAAGCGGGCCCGCCTTTTCAGACGAGCCCGCTCTTGAATTCTATTTAGCGCGAGTGCGCAGGTGCTTAGTAGCGACGTCCGCCGCCACCACCACCGCCGCCGCCGCCGCCGCCGCCGCCGCCACGATTTCCGCCACCACCGCCGCCGCCGTAGCTCTTACGAGGGCCGCCAGCGGAGAAGTCTTCACGAGGACGTGCTTCGTTCACGGTCAGGTTGCGACCATGGAAATCCTTGCCGTGGAACTGCGAGATCGCCGCCTGTGCCTCAGCATCGCTGGACATGGTGACGAAGCCGAAGCCGCGGGAGTTTCCGGTCATTTTGTCCTGCACGAGAGCTGCCTCGGTGACGCTGCCTGCGCCTGCGAAGAGATCTTGAAGGTCGTTTTCGGTGGTGTCGAAGGAAAGATTCCCGACGTATAGTTTATTACCCATATTGTTATGTTTTCTGTTACTGCAAACGAAGCGACTGCGGCTGTTTCCGGTATCGGATTTCAAACTGCCACTGAGGCTCCGCGGGATGTCCCGCAAAAACACAACTAGCAATCTACCAACGCCCCAAGGGGCAACGAACTTGCGAACGCATAGGACCACGTCCTGAGGCATACGCAAACAGTTTTTTTCGGGCCAGCGAGCCTCCTTCGAAGTGGATCGGGCTCGTCCTCGTCCTCGAAAGGCGACGGATTTCGAGGACGAGGACGAGTAGGAGCACGATCCCGATTTTACGGCTGCGCCCGTTTTGATGAATGACTCACCCTGTTTCCGCAGTGGCGGTTTCATCCCATCGCCGAGGATGTTCGAGCAACGGCTCCGCGTTCAGCTTCACCGGCTCGCCGCCATCGGTCGAAACGCCAATCAGCAGCGGCAAAAAATCCTCCCCGGCTTTATCTCCGCCGCGACCTTCTCCCAGAGCCCTCGGTGAAAAACGTCCGGCGGCTCCGCCCGCCGCGCGCCCGATTAACGAGCTTGATTTTCGCGCTGTCGAAATATCCCGCCAGAGGAGCTCCCCAGCCTCACCAACCGCCATCGGCCTTTGCCGCTCTCATTATTCACCGTCGAAGTCGCCGATGAGCCAGAGCGTCGGCGCCTCCGTGCCAAACGCGGAGACGGCCAGTGTCGTGAGGGCAAAAAGAAGCGCGCGGACTCGACTCTACTCTTCGAGCGGCGCGAGACGGCGGCGATAAAACACCGCGACATTTCCCACGCGCATCACGATCGCGCTTCCGCTTTTTTCTGCGATCTCCGGCGTCAGTGTCTTCTTCTCCTTCTTAAAATCGCTAAACCGCACTTTCACGAGTTCGTGATCATTCAGCGCGCGATCGAGGCTCGCGAGAAACTCCGGCGTCACCCCGGCATGGCCGACTTTCACGACCGGTTCGAGACGTTGCGCGCGAGCTTTGAGGTCGCGCTTCTGCGCGTTGGAAAGGGGCGTCTTTTCGTGGGCCATATCCGGAGTTAATGCCTGAAAGCTTCCCGAGCGCGACAGATTTCGAGTGAGGAATTACTTCGCCGATGCTTTGCTCCGAGAATGTGGCGACGCCTTACCGGTCTTCTTGTGTGCAGTGGGACTCTTTGGTTTCTGATCGTGCCGGGTGTGCGCGTGATCGCGGGGTTATGCGATGTCGGTTCCCGCTCCGGGGAGATTCCGGCCATTGCGTGGTCGCTGCACCGGACGATGACCCCGCGACTCGAGGCTTGGTCACAAAGGTGGCTGGCGAGCGCGCGCGGAGAGAAGCTTTCCGTGGACGACATATCGGGCACCGAATGGCCGTTGTTCGGGTGCTGCTTCTATCTGTGGGCGACGGAGAGCCTCCACGATCAGCACCTGCGCGCCGGTCGCGCCGATCCGCTCGGCTACTCGCGGGCCGCCGTCGATGCTGCCACAAATCTCGTCCTTGATCCTCGCAGCGCCGCGTGGGTCCGCCAACATTGGGGCGAGCGTTATCTCAGCCAGCAGGATGTTTTCTACCGGATGCTGGTCATGGCCGCGATCATCTCGCAGCACCGGCTCACGGGTGAAACGGCCCATCTGGCGGTGCTCCGCGAGCAGGTGGAAGGCTTGGCCAACGAGCTGGATGCGGCACCCAGTGGTCTGCTTGCTGACTACCCAGGGCAGTGCTTCCCGTGCGACGTGATCGCCGCGCTCGCCGCCATCAAGCGTGCCGACCCGATCCTCAACACGGATCACTCCGCATTCCTTCAACGGGCGCTGCGTGGCTTCGCGGGTTCCAATGTCTTGCCGCCGGGCCTGCCTCCCTATTCCTCCGACGCGCTGACCGGGCGACCGCACGATGCCTCGCGCGGCTGCAGCAACTCCGGCTTCATCATGCAATCGCCTGCCGTCTGGCCGGAACAATCGCGAGCGTGGTATGCGACATACGCGGGTAGTTTCTGGCAGGATGATTGGCTGGCCGCAGGCTTCCGCGAGTTCCCGCGCGGCACGGGTGCTGAATGGTATTTCGATGTCGATGCCGGCCCCGTCGTCCACGGCCTGGGTTTCGCGGCGTCGGCCTTTGGGCTGGCCGCCGCCCGCACCCATGCGGATTATGAAAGGGTGTATCCGCTCACCGCGATGACTCTCGCCTTTAGCGTGCCGCTGGCGAACAACACCCTTCTCCTGCCACGCCTGCTTTCCAACGCCACGGACGCACCGCTGCTCGGCGAGGCTGGCGTGCTCTATTGCCTGACCCGCACTCCGTTTGAGAACACTCCGACGACCGCACCCAGCCTTTGGAAACTACCTTTGGTCGTTTGGCTCATCCTGGTGGTTGAATTGGGCGTCGGCGGACTTCTCGCGCGCACGGGCTGGCGGATGTTCCGAACCGCCGGAATCGCAAGTGCAGCAGGACGTCGAGTCGGTGAAATCGGTTAGGAGAGATCGCGCGTTTCCCGAGTGTTTACAGCCGCGAGATCAGCAGCTCGCGCTGGAAGATCAGCTCTTTCGGCAGGCGGTCGTGCAGGAGGAGGAAGAGGTCGGTTTGCGAGATGAGTTCGCGCCGCCATTCTTCGGGGTCGATCTTCATGCACTCGACGAATTGCTCGCGCGGGTAGTCGAGGCCGGTCCAGTCGAACTCGCGGTAGCGCGGCATCCAGCCGACTTGCGTTTCGCGGGCGGGGGCGCGGCCGTGCGTGCGGTCGATGATCCAGCGCAGGACGCGGAAGTTTTCGCCAAAGCCGGGCCAGAGGAATTTGTCGTCGGCGCTTTTGCGGAACCAGTTCACATGGAAGATGCGGGGCGGGTCGGTGAGGTCGCGGCGGATGCCGAGCCAGTGGTTGAAATAGTCGCCCATATTGTAGCCGCAGAAGGGGAGCATCGCCATCGGATCGCGTCGCACCTGGCCGACGGTGCCGGCGGCGGCGGCGGTCATTTCGCTGCCCATGGTTGCGCCGAGATAGACGCCGTGGATCCAGTTAAACGACTGGAAGACGAGCGGCATCGTGGTGGCGCGGCGTCCGCCGAAAATGATCGCGCTGATCGGGACGCCCGCGGGGTCGAGGGCTTCGGGCGCGAGGACGGGATTGTTCGTCATCGGCGCGGTGAAACGGCTGTTCGGATGCGCTGCTTTTTCGCCGGATTCGGGCGACCACGGGTTGCCTTTCCAGTCGATGAGGCCGGCGGGCGCGGGCTCGTCTTTGCCCTCCCACCACACGTCGCCATCGGGCGTGAGCGCGACGTTGGTGTAGATGGTGTTCTTGGCGATGGATTTCATCGCGTTCGGGTTCGATTTGTAATTCGTCCCCGGCGCGACGCCGAAATATCCGGCCTCGGGATTGATCGCGTAGAGCTTCCCGTCCTCGCCCGGTTTCATCCACGCGATGTCGTCGCCGATCGTCGTGATTTTCCATCCGGGAAAAGCGGCGGGCGGGATGAGCATCGCGAAGTTGGTTTTCCCGCACGCGCTTGGGAACGCGGCGGCGACATACGTTTTTTCCCCATCCGGCGATTCCACGCACAGGATGAGCATGTGCTCCGCCATCCAGCCTTGGTTGCGGCCAAGGTACGAGCCGATGCGCAGCGCGAGGCATTTTTTGCCAAGCAGCACGTTTCCGCCGTAGCCGGAGCCGACAGAGATGATCGTATTATCCTGCGGGAAGTGGCAGATGAAGCGCCGGTCGGGATGACAGTCGAGGACGCTGTGGATGCCGCGGTTGAAGTCGTCGCTATCGCCGAGTTGATCGAGCGCGACGCGCCCCATGCGCGACATGATCCGCATGTTCAGCACGACGTAGATTGAGTCGGTGATTTCCACGCCGATCTTCGTCAGCGGCGACCCCGGAGGCCCCATGAGATACGGCACGATAAACATCGTGCGCCCCTTCATCGCGCCTTTGAGCAGGCCATACATTTTTTCGTAAGTCTCCTTCGGCGGAGCCCAGTTATTCGTCGGCCCGGCTCCCTGCTTCGCGACCGTGCAGATGAAAGTGAACTGCTCCACGCGCGCCACGTCGTTCGGGTTCGAGCGATGGTAATAACAGCCCGGCAGCTTTTCCTGATTCAGCTTGATGAGCACGCCCTCATCGACCGCGCGCTGCGTCAGGTAATCGTTTTCATCCTCCGAGCCATCGCACCAAAAAATCGAGTCGGGCTCGCACAAGTCGCGCACCTTTTCGACCCACGCCTGAAGCGTGGTATTTCCCGGAACGATCGTTCCCTTTGTCGCTTTTTCCATCCGCGCAGGTTCACGAAACCCCGCCGCGATGGCAAGACGCGCGGTGGAATCCTGAACGTCCCATTTACCGACGGGCTGGAAGCTGCTTAACTACGAACGTTATGTTTTTCGCGCCAAATGAAGACCAGCAGCCGATGTTCACGCTTCGCGACTACCCCATTTACGCGACTTATCTCATCGTGATGATCTACGTGGCCACGATGGTCGCGGCCACGCTGCTCGGCCCGAGCGGTATCCTTTCCGCGCAGGCGCTGTTCGGATTTTTCAGCGAAGAAGTGCATCGCGGCCAAATCTGGCGCGTCTTCACCTACGGACTCATCAATCCGCCGAGCATCAATTTCGTCATCGATATGGTGATGATCGTGTGGTTCGGGCGCGAGTTGGAGAAGTTCTTCGGACGGAAGACATTTCTGCGTTTCTACGCCGCGCTTTATCTCCTCACGCCCGTCGTTTTCACGGTGCTCGGTTTCATCCGCCCGATGGCCATCTCCGGTGAAACCGGCGGCTTCGCACTCTTCATCGCTTTCGCCACGCTCTATCCGACCGCGCCGATGCTTTTTAATATCGAAGCCCGCGTCGCCGC
>JANLQB010000520.1:0-9270 GCA_031367565.1 Verrucomicrobiota bacterium | reverse complement strand
CTTCCGAATGCTCGCGTAGATGAAGCGGCCAGTCGAGTTTGCGGTCTGGGTGTCGTAGCCTTCTTCGAGGTTTGCGAACGGGGGGTCCACGTCGCCGACATTCTGGCAGCCAACGGTGATCTTGGTTCCGTTGAGCCACTTCTTCCAGCCGGTCAGGGTGCCAGGCACCATCTCTTTCGATGACTTGCCGCTGCCGCTTTTGTCTTTGGAATAGTTAGGCAGGTCGCCGGCCGAGAAGGTGAACTCATAGGACGCTTGCAGATCGACCGTGGTGAAGCTGCCGACATGGCGCGTGTCCTGTTTGTCGTCATCGTAGGAGTCGATGTAGTTCACCGTCACGCCCGTTTCAAAACCGCCCTTGGTGTAGAAGACGCTGTTAATCATCTTAAACTCGGGAATCGCGAAAGTGTCGGCGAATTCCGCGTTCGGATCGCCGGGCAGGATGACTTGCTCGAAGCTGTTGATGAACGCGAAGTGCGTTTCAAAAGTGAACGTGCCGATGCCCGTGTCGCGCGTGTAAGTTAGATCGAAATCGAAGCCATCCGTGACCACCGTGCCCAGGTTGCGAAACGGCGAGTCGATATTGGTGATGTCGTCGTTGGCATTGAAGGTCAGCGCCGTCGGGATGTTGTCCACGATGAATTGAGAAGATGGCTGACTGATGAGGCCACGCTGTTCGATGCGGTAGAAATCCGCTCCGAAGGAGAGACCTGGGATGAAGGGCGGATCAATGACGATGCCGAGGAAGTAACCATACGAGGTCTCGGGCTGGAGTGCGGCATTGCCGCGGGTGGTGATGGGCACGTCGCCCGCGAGACCGGTGCGGGGATTTACGACCGTATCGAATGCGCGGACGGTACCCGTGAAGAGCTGCGGGATGGAAGGAGCGCGCAAACCTTCCGAGTAAGCGCCCCTAAAAAGAACCCCGTCGAGTGGCTTCCACTTAAAGCCGAACTTGGGCTTCACGGAATCGCCGAAGTCGCTGTAGTCGTCGTAACGCTGCGCAAGCGTGAACTCGAGCGCCCTCACGCCGGGGACATTCCACTTCGGACTCGTGACCGGAAGCGAGACCTCATAGAAAAGACTGCGCACATCCCGATCGCCGCTGTATCCAGCGCCCCCGGTCGCCACGACGACGCCTGCGGGCACGCTATTCGTTTGGGTGGCCGCTTCTTCGCGATACTCGCCGCCGATCGCGAGTTTCACCGCGCCAGCCGGGAGGTCGAACAGGTCGCCGGTGGCCTTAAAGTCCGTGCTATAAATGTAGGCGAGACCGTCATTGCGTGGCCGCGCAATGAGACTTTTGAGGGTCTTTGAATTGTTGATTCCAAACCCGTCGCCAAACACGTTGAGTGCGGTGGCTGGATTGGTGTCGTTCAAAGCGGCCTGGGTTCTCGCGACGGATAGAAAGCCATCGTAGCTATGATCGACCACGTTGGATTCCGTGTAGAGGAAGGCGACTTCCGCGCTCCAATTCTTCGGCAAATCCTTAAACTTCAGTCCGCCTAGATAGCGGTAGGCATCCACTTCAGTGCGATCGCGACGCGGCCCGGTTTCGACCGAGCGCCAGAGGAATTGGACATCTTCGCCGAAGGGGTTGAACGGATTCGTCGCCGGGACGATGAGGCCGTCGCCTGCGGAGTCTGGAGGCGTCGGTGCGATCTTGGTGAGGGTCTTCACCGACTGGTATCCGGCCTCGCCAAAGAATTCGATATGCGGCGTGATGTTATAGCCAAAGGAGGTGAGGGCACCCCAGCGTTCCGTCTCCGATATGAGTTCGGTGTAGTCGTTAAAATTAAACCGGTTTCTCAAATTGCCATCAGCGAGGCTGGCGGGGACAAAGTAATTTGCCGGATTAAAACCCGGCACGTTCGTGCGCCCGTTTCCGCCACGGGGGACCGCCACTGCGCCATCTGGAAAATCAGGACTGCCGGAGAAGAAAATCGTCCCCGGATTCCCACGCGAACTGCGAAGATCGAGGCCACTTTGATTGCGGTGGTCTGCCGAGCGCGCAAAGTCGCGATCCAGACTCGCCATGGGATTGCGGTGGTAGTAGTTCGCATTCAGCATGAGATGGAATTTCTCATTCGAGATTCCACTCAGGATGCTTTCCCGCAATTCCCCGGCGTCCTTGTTCGTCGTGTTGCCGTAGTAAGTCTCGATCTGCGCGCCTGAGTAGTTCTCTTTCAGGATAACATTGATGACACCAGCGATGGCGTCGGAGCCATACACGGCGGACGCGCTTTCCTTGAGGATTTCGATGCGTTCGATCGCTTCGACCGGGATACTGTTAAGATCGGAGAAAGAGTCGGTGCCGTTTTGCGCGAGCGGGAACGGCGCGACGCGACGCCCATTCAAGAGGACTAGCGTTGCCGTGACGCCAAGCCCGCGGAGCGACGCAGCGGAAGCACCCGGTGAGAAGGACAGACCGGCATTCACGGCATCCGTAAAGCCCGCCGTATTTTGCGGCAAACGTTTGAGCACTTCCGAGACGGTGCGAGCTCCCGATTGCGCGATCTTTTTCGCGTCGTACACGATGACGGCCTGCGGGCCTTCGTAGTCGGAGCGTTTGATATTTGATCCAGTGATAATCACGGCTTCGCCGGTGCCGCCATCCGCAAGGGAGGCAGTAGCGGTGTCGGGAACTTGCGCGAGTGCGAGGGGGGCGATCGAGCCCGAGAGGGCGGTCGCCAGCAGGATCCCGGTCGCGGTGAACTTCTGAATGGAAGTGCGGTTTCTCATGGTCAGTTTTCTCCTTGGTTGCCACTGCGCCACGGTCGAACCGCGTCGCGGTGATTTGGATGGTTTTGGTGAGTGACTAACCGTGCTGACTCGCTGAGTCACCGCAGGCGTCGGGCTGGAGGTTGACGATCGACGACCAGGCCGACAAGGCCGAAATCACTGCATCGGAACGTATGGTGCTGCCTGAAGTTTTTTACTTCCGATTTTCGCAGAGCACTTCGCTCGAAATGAGTTCCGCCAATCCTTCGACGTCCGCGCTGGTCGAGAGGCTCACGTCGCGAAAATCGGTTTCGCGGCGGAACCACGTGAGTTGCCTTTTTGCATAGCGCCGCGTGGCTTGCTGAATCGCGGCGAGGCATTCCGCTTCCGCCATTTCTCCGGCAAGGTGCGCGCGGATTTCGCGGAGGCCGAGCGTCTGGCTCGCGGTCGCGCCGATCGCGGGCAGGCGGCGCACTTCTTCGATGACGCCGCTCGCAAACATCTCGCGAGTCCGGGCGTCGATGCGCACGTAGAGTTCGTCGCGATCTCGCGAGAGGGTGATCCCTCGCCAGCCACTCGGGGTCCCCTGCCATTGCTCGCGGAAACTTGAAAACGGCCGCCCAGTCAAAAGGCATACTTCGAGGGCGCGGATGACGCGTCGCGGATTATGTAGATCGATCCTGCTCGCGCTTTCGCTATCGAGTTCCACAAGTTGTCTTTGAAGGTCGGTCAGTGGTCGCAAGCCAAGCTCGGTGCGAAGCGCAGGAGAAGCCGGCGGGAGTTCAGCCAGGCCGCGTGTCAGTGCGCGAATGTAGAGCCCGGTGCCGCCAACGATGATGGGCACGCGTCCGCGCCGGTGGATTTCCCCGATTCGCTTTTGCGCCAGGGCGAGCCACCTAGCCACGTCCCACGATTCGGTCAGCGGCACCTCGCCGACGAGATGGTGCGGGACTCGAGCGAGGAGATCGGGTGAAGGCTTCGCCGTCAGGCCATCCAGCCCGGCATAAACTTGGAACGCATCCGCGCTCACGATTTCCCCGCCGCATCGCTCGGCCACGGAAACGGCGAACGCTGACTTGCCCACCGCGGTCGGTCCGAGGATGAGGAAAGAGGACTGCGGCGGCGCGGATTCCACCGGATTTATCGCGGTGCCGGTTGCGACATGTCGGTGCGAAACTTCGGCACTTTCGGCGCACCGCGACCGGTCACGAGGGTGAGTTTTTCCTGCGCGAGCAGGAGTGCTTTTTGGGCGAAGATTTTGATATCGGAGTCGGTGGATTCCGATGCCTCGGTGAAGTTGGCGACGGCTTTCTCATTCAGCGTCACGA
The DNA here is from genome assembly GCA_031367565.1 of Verrucomicrobiota bacterium. Classification (GTDB taxonomy): domain Bacteria; phylum Verrucomicrobiota; class Verrucomicrobiia; order Chthoniobacterales; family Chthoniobacteraceae; genus JANLQB01. The sequence goes on along the minus strand of JANLQB010000520.1, from coordinate 5,221 downwards.
TTTCTTCGACCCACGCCGCGTCGAATTTGTCCGGCGACATCTTCGCGAATTTCCGCATGAAATTTTCCTGCGCCGCCGCTTCGCGATCACCGAGGGCGACTTCTTTCAGTGCGGCGAGGCGGGAGAGTTTGCTGTTCTCCTCGCGCTGCGTTTGGGAGAGCACATCGGCGAGCGCTTTTACGCGATCGGACTGCGCGCCGCTTGTGGCGAGGCTGGCGAGGAAGACCTGGCCGAGCCCGTATTCGATCGCGTCGGAGAGGAAGCGGAGATCTTTCCCGCCGATGCTGGTGGTGAAAATTTTACCGGGATTCGCGGGCTCGGTCGGCTTTTGGATTTCCGGGAGGAGTGGGCTCCGCTTGGGCTGCTTGCGACCGGCAGCGGAGGCTGGCTGGGCGAAAAGCGTGAGGGTGATGACGAGAAAGAGAAGCAATTTCATCGGTCTCGGCGCAATGTGAGACTTGGCCCACAATCTGGCGAGGATTTCGAGATTCCCCGCCGGGAGCACTCTACGGCCATACGGCCAGGTGGTTCGAGAGTTGCGGATAGGGAACGCCGTTGTGGACTGTGAGGGTGGGTGTTCTACGTTCCCGATGAAAAAACCCGCGCAGCCATATTTTTTAGGTGTCCCATTTCCAAGCTATTCTTCGCGTTCTCGCTACGTTCGTCCTCCTCTGCACGGCAACACGGTGCGTCGCGGTCCCGTTTTTGATCAATGCGCAGCAGGCAGACTTCCGCAACCGGCCGGAGTACGTGCGCGATCATTTCGCTCATATCGAGTCGCTCCCCTTCGATGGCATGACGATCACCAGCGGCTCCGGCGCGGCGCTGATGAATGGCTCCGCCCGCAGCTACGCGGAAGTCGCGCGCGATTTTGCGTCGCTCGATGGCCTGCCTTTCACCCGGATTCGGCACAATTTCGCGCACGTGAACGTGGATCGGCCGGCGGACTTTTTTGGCGACTGGTCGGTCACGATCGAAAACTTCCGCGTTTTCGCGCGAGTGTTGAAGGAGAAAGGGATCGAAGGCATTTTCTTCGACAACGAAGAGTATGCCCGGCTGCTCTTTAACTACCCCGAAGACTGCGACGATCCCGCGAAGACTCTGGATGAATATCGAGATCAGGCGCGGCTGCGCGGAAGGGAGATCGCGCGGGCAATTTCGGGCGAGTTTCCCGACATCGTTTTCCTCGTGTATCACGGACCGTATTCGAGCTTTGAGGGGACGCCGGAGGAAGTGCGCCGCGGGCAGACGGATTGGGTGGCGGATGAAATGCGCGGGCCGTTTTCCGCGGGCCTCATCGAGGGGCTGGATAGTCGCGCGCGATTCGTCGATGGCGGTGAAGTCTTTGCGTACCGGACGGCGGAGGACTTTCAGCTTTCCTACGACTATCGAAAGACGGGCATCGTCGCGGCGGGCGTGGACTGCCCGTATATCTCGCGTTATTTGCGGCCGGTGTGGTCGGCGAAAGTGGGCATTTCATTCGGCCTATACAATCGGCCCATCAGCGAAGTACCGATGGACCCGGCGATCCTGCGCCCGACGCTGGAGCACGCGCTGCGGCGATGCGATGACTTCGTGTGGTTGTATTGCGAAGGCCTGAATTGGAACGCGCCGGACAATTTACCCACGGCCTGGGTCGATGCGGTGATCGGTGCTCGGGCGGTGACGCGCTACGTGCCCGGCAGCGTGGCTCCGTGGGTAAGCATCGCGAGTCCCGGAGTAGCATCACGCTTCAACGCACCAGCGATCATTCGTATCGACGCAAAGGCTTCGGATGCCGATGGGAGCGTGAACAAGGTCGAGTTTTTCAGCGGCACGACCAAGCTCGGCGAGAGCCTCAATACGCCGTTTCAATTCGAGTGGACGAATCCCGCCGCAGGCACGCATTCGCTGACAGCGGTGGCGACGGACGACTCGGGCGCGACGGCGACTTCGAGTGCGGTGAGCATCACGGTCGGCTCCACATTTTCCGCCAGCATCAATTTTCAATCGAGCGATGTGACCGCGCCTCCGGGCTATTTCGCCGACACGGGCGAAGTGTACGGCGCTCACGGAAACGGCCTCACTTACGGCTGGAGCGTGTCCCACACCGATCGCGTCCGAGATCGGCGCGACCACCGCGATCGGCGACTCGCTACGCTCTGTGAAATGACGCCGGGCAGCACTTGGGAGCTGGAAGTGCCGAACGGGATTTACCGTATCACGATCGCGATCGGCGATGGCACTTATCCATCCACGTACACGCTCAACGTCGAAGGTGTGACGCTCTGGGATGCGCGCGCCCTCGCCGCTGCGGAGTTCCTGAGCCGCACCGCCGTCGTCACCGTGAATGATGGCAGGCTGAGCATCGATCCCGGACAATCCGGCAATTCCGCCACGCGGATCAACTACCTCATCGTCGCCGCCCTGTTCGCACCACCGCCCGGACCGGCATCCGTGTCGGCTGAGGCAGCCTCATCCAACGCCATCGAGGTAAAATGGGCGGACAACAGCAGCAGCGAGATCGGCTTCCAAATGCAGCGCAGCACCGATCCCAACTTTTCCCAAATGAACGTAATCGGGACGGCGCCTGCCAACACCACGACTTTCCTCGATGAGACCGCGTCAGCAGGCACGACCTATTTTTACCGCGTCCGAGCCCTCGGAACCGCTGGGAATTCCGAGTTCGCCGCGCCTGCCAGTGCCATCGCCCGCCCGCCCGATCTCGACGAAGACGGCATCCCCGACCCTTTAGAAAACGGACCCTGCATCGCCGGCATCGACGACCGCCAAATCGACAGCGACCACGACGGCTTTTCCAACGCCGCCGAATACCTCGCCGGCACGGACCCACTCGATAGCCAATCTTTTCCAAAAATCTCCGCTCTCACCTGGTCCAAATCCGACTTCATCGGAACCGAGTTCAGACTGGTTTTCTCCTCCGTCGCCGGGCGTCGTTATTTCGTAGATTTCACCGACGATCTGGCAGGCGGAATCTGGAGCCTGGTTCCCGACTCCGACCGCACTGGCGATGGCGCGATGCAAATAGTCGCCGACACTTCGGTGTCACCCTCCCGCTTTTTTAGGGTCCGCGTGTGGAAGTAGCCGTCACCTCTTCACAATTCTTAGCGAGAAACACTTGGCGAGATTTTAGTGTTCTCAGATCGACCTTCTCTTCTTTCATACCCGTAAAATATGACCTCACAAAAGGCGGAATTGACTTCCGCCCATCAGCAAAAGACCGCGCGCCTCATCTCGAAGAAGCGATTCCATCATACGTTATATACGCTGCTCTTTGCGTCGCTGGTTTGTATTGGAATGCTTCTGGTGCGATTCGTTTACGCGGGAAATCTTCGATTTTCCGGCTTCTTCGCAAACCTTCTGCTCGCATGGATTCCCGCTGCCTTATCGATTTTTCTTTGGCGAATGCACACCAAGGTGGGCCGTTCTGCATTCTGGAGCGTAGTGGTGCTTTGGATCCTCTTTTTTCCAAACGCTTTCTATATCGTGACGGATCTCATCCATATCAAAAAATTCGGAGCGGACGGTATCTATCGTTGGTTTGATCTGCTGATGACGACGAGCTTTGCAGCCGGTGGAATGTTTCTGGGATGTCTTTCCCTCTATTTGATGCACCTATTCGTCAGGCTGCGGTTCGGATGGCGCGTCGGCTGGTTGTTCGCTGGAGGAATGTTAGCTCTGGGCTCCTTTGGCATTTACCTCGGCCGCGCTCTGCGGCTCAACAGTTGGGATGTGGTGGCGCGTCCGTTAAAGCTCCTGGGCGACGTATCCAGCCTCGTGGAGCCGGAAAGTGCGAGAGAAGTGGGTGCGTTTTCGGTGACGTTCTTCTTTTTCTCCCTGGCCGTTTATAGTTTCGTAGTCTCGATAGCGCGATTACACGAAACTGAGGTGGAGCCGTCGAAGCCGACGCTACGATAACCGCTCTCGATTACGAACGAGGATCAGAAGCTGCCTCTTCAGCGCTCAGCTTCCTCGCTAAAATCTCCCCAACGACCGCCGGGTTCGCTTTGCCTTGGGAGAGTTTCATCACCTGGCCTTTGATGGAATTGATCGCCTGCACTTTGCCGCCCTTGTATTCGGCCACCGCTTTCGGGCTGTTAGCAATGGCTTGGTCGCAGAGTGCTTCGATGGCTCCGGTGTCGCTGACTTGTTCCAGGCCATTTTCTTTTACGATCTCGGCAGCCTCGCGACCGGTGGTAAACATGGTGGCAAAGACTTCGCGGCCTTGGGTGCTGCTGATCGTGCCGGCGTCGATGAGGTTAACCAGTTCATCGAGAGCGTGCGCGGAGATGGGGCAATCGGTGATGGTTTTTTCCACACTAGCTAGTGCGCTTTGCAAGTCGTTGATGATCCAGTTAGCAACGCTCTTAGGCTTGCGCGCGCCTTTTGCAGCGGCGTCGAAGTAGTCGGAAAGCGGTCGCTCTGAGGCGAGCACATTGGCGTCGTATTCGGTGATCCCATACTCGGCGATGAAGCGGGCGCGTTTCTCCGCCGGTAACTCGGGGCGGCGCGTGCGGACTTCATCCATGAAGGCGCTGGTATCGACGGGGAGTAGGTCGGGGTCGGGAAAGTAACGGTAATCGTGGGAGCTTTCCTTTTCGCGCATTTGAAAAGTCTGGCCCGCATCCTCGTCCCAGCGGCGCGTGGATTGGATGAGCTTTTCGCCGCGTTGCACGGCGGCGGTTTGGCGCTCGATCTCGTAGGCGAGCGCGCGGCGGACGGCGCTGATCGAGTTCATGTTCTTAATCTCGATCTTGGTGCCAAATTCCTTCTGGCCCTCGGGGCGCACGGAGACGTTGCAATCGCAGCGGAGTTGGCCTTTTTCCATGTCGGCATCGCTCACGCCGCCGTAGATGAGGATCTGCTGGAGCGCGGTGAGATACGCGAAGGCTTCCTCCGGTGTGTCGATTTCGGGCTCGCTCACGATCTCCATCAACGGGGTGCCGGCGCGGTTGAAGTCGATGCCGCTGCTCGTCTCGAAGTGCGTGCTTTTCGCGACGTCTTCTTCGAGGTGGATGCGCGTGAGGGCGATCATCTTTCCCGGATGCGGAATGTTTTTCTGCACGTCCTTCGGATACGCGAGATCGTGCAGCGGGACCGCGCCTCCGAGGCAGATGGGCTGGTCGAATTGGGTGATCTGGTAGTTCTTCGGCATGTCCGGATAGAAATAATTCTTCCGGTCGAACTTGCAGATTTTCGGGATGTCGCAGCCAAGCATGAG
>JANLQB010000706.1:0-2886 GCA_031367565.1 Verrucomicrobiota bacterium | reverse complement strand
CCACACGGACCCGACCGCTAAGTAGCCCATGAAAAATCGTTGGTTACCGCCGCTCCGCCGTCGCCGATGGCGAGGTCTTCGCTTTAGCCGCGACCGAGGCCACGCCCAGGCTCGTGGCGCGGTGGCGGTAGGAGCCGCTTTTCGACCAGGAATACTGCGGGATGTATTCGCTCCGCGAAGTGCTTTCCGCCGCGATCGGGCGGTTCGCGTTCGTTGGATCGAGGATCCACCAAGTGGTCCCGTCATTCCACATCACCCACGCGTGGCTGATCTTGGAAGTGGCCCGCGCTTTGCCGATGACGTAGCGCAGGTTCGCGTCGCCGAGTTGATCCATGAGCCAGAGCGATTTCGCTTTGCAATCGCCGGTGTGCGTCCGGGCGGTTTCGGCGGGCATCGCGGCGGTGTAGGGATCGGTGAAAGAGTAGCGGAAACTGCGGCCTTCGTTGAGGAGTGATTGCACGCGTTTGAAATCAGTCGTCTGTCCTTTCAGAGTCCCCATGACCTGCCTCACCGGGCTCATATAGCGATCGTAAGGCGTGTAGCCAGCGGGAGTTCCCATGTCGATTCCTGCCAGGGCTGCGGTCTGTGCGAAGAGCAGACCGGAGAGAGCGACGAGTGAGGATTTGAGCGACATGTTACAGATGGTATTCCTGTAATCTTCATAAGCTCTGTGCGTGCCACGCGTGCTGCGCTCTCAATTAAAAATATAGAAAATATGGCGTTCACTCTGTTGGGCGGAGGTGAGTGTGCGATGGCAAGGCGGTGATTCTCATGGAATGCGAGCGTGCATTCTCATTTCCGTGAGAATTCCGGCTCTCGTTTTTAAGGACGAGGGTCCGTGGTGCGTGACTCATGGAACGCGCAAGTGAAAGAGATCGCGTCATGGCGCGGCGTGCGTCCTGCCGCCGCCCGAAATTGTTCGCGCAGCGTAAACATTTTCTTCATCGCGCGCCCGGAAACGAGTGGCGCTACGCGCGGCTTTTGGGTCGGGGGCGGGACACACGCCGCTCCATGACGCCTCCTAAATCGGCGCTACTCGACGCTGGCTACGACCTCAATCTCCACCTGTGCGCCGCGTGGGAGGCCGACGACTGCGACCGTGGAACGGGCGGGGAATGGTTCGGTGAAGAACTTCGCGTACACGGCGTTCATCGCGGTGAAATCGCCCATGGAGGTGAGGAAGACCGTGGTTTTCACGACGTGCGTGAAAGTCATGTCGTTTGCCTTCAGCACGGCGGCGATGTTCTGGCAGACGCGCTCCGTTTGCGCGGTCACGTCGCCGGGTACAATCTCGCCGGTGGCCGGATCGAGCGGAATTTGCCCGGCGCAGAAAAGGAGTCCGCCGACGGCGACAGCTTGGGAATAAGGGCCGACGGCGGCGGGTGCTTCAGTGGTGGCGATGATCTTTTTCATGGCGAGGGATATGAATCCGCCCTCGCAAAGTCGGCAAGCCCCGAGTCAGCCGGTGGCGGGCATCAGCTTGTGGTACCACTTCCAGCGGCCGGTGCGCTGGAGATACTCGCGCTGGTATTCGTCGCGCACGGCACGCCAGCGGGCGAAGGCTTCGTCGGAGAGCGGAGCGCGGCGGCGGAGGAAGGTCGGGATGAGGCGCAGGGCGAGGCCGAGAGCCTTTAGCGCGAGCCACGGGCGGCGGCGGAGGAGGGCGGTTTGCGCGGTGTAATACGCGAGCATCAGCGGGTAGAGCTTTAGTGTTTCGCGGAGCGGAAATTTCAGCAGCGCGGTGCCGGGCGTCATCACGATCTCGGCGCTCCAGTAGCGTGCGGCATTGTCGGTCGCGCGGCCCGTAGATTCCGGGACGTGGAGGATCGTCACGTCCGGGAAAAAGTGGATCTCTTTCCCGAGACCGTAAAAGCCGAGCGCCATCACGCGTTCTTCGCCGTAGAGCCAGAAGTCTTCGAAATACCAGCCCGCGGCGCGGAAGTCCGTTCGCCGAAACATGACGGCGCACGCGATGAAGGTGTAGTGCGGACGCGCGGGGCCACCGTCGAATTGCGGATTCCAATCGCCTTCGCCGCCGCCGACTCGGAAGGCGAGCGCCGCCACGTTTTCCTTGGGCTGCAAGTAGGCGACGGCGCGCTCGACATCTTTCGGATCGGTGAAGCGGCTGTCGTCATCGTGGAAGACGACGAAATCTCCGGCGGCGGTGGCGACGAGGAGATTGCGCGCGGCTGGCAGGGGAATCGGGCGCGGCGTTTTGATGGAGCGGACGTGCGGATATTCGGTGAGGAGCCAGCGGTGGATTTCGTCGGTCGGCGAGTTATCGACGACGACGATTTCGATCCACGGATACGTCTGCATGCGGCAGCTCTCGATGCCGAGCCGCAAGGCCTCGCGGCGCTGCCAGGCGACGAAGGTGACGGTGACGAAGGTGACGGTGACGAGCGGCGCGTTCATGGGGATGGCAAACTGCGATAGCAGGTGAGGTAGCGCGGCGCGAGCGCATCCCAATGGAAAGTGCTCCACGCCCAGTCGGCGAGCTGCTCGCGCGCGTCCGGCGTCCAGCGCGGTTCTTGGAAAATGCGGATGAATGTGTCGCGGATGCTGTCTTCGCACGGCGCGCAAATGTAGCCGCGTCCGTCGGCGAGATACTCGATCCACGGTGTCGTGGAAGTCGTGAGCGCGGGGGTGCCGACCTGGCACGCGTCCAGCACGGCGAGGCCGAAGTTTTCCGAGAACGTCGGCAGACAAAACAAATCCGCGCCTTGAAAATATGGCCAGCGATCGTCGCCCCAGACTTCGCCGATCCAATCGACACGCGGCAACGTGAGTTGCCCGGCGAGTTCGCGGACAGAACGCACATATTTCTCATCACCGCCGCCGACGATCACGAGTCGCGTCGGCTCGCGACGCTCGACCTTTGCGAGT
>JANLQB010000447.1:0-4371 GCA_031367565.1 Verrucomicrobiota bacterium | reverse complement strand
GGCGAGATCCGCCATCGCGTGTGAAATATGAACTTCGCGCAAGTAGAATGGTGATGTGCAGCTCACCCCGACGATCGCGGGTGCGAGACTCCGAGGACGGTCATCATTCCGTCTCACGTAGGACGAAAATGGAAGCGGTGCGTGGAAATTTCTTTTGAAGTGACAGCCCATCAAATGGCCGCCCACTCTTGCCGCGCAGCCGGAGCGTCTGGAGTTCGCCACTTGACGGATCGGGCTCCAGACTCGACCAACAATCCGAAATTCAGACCCAGAATCCCAAATGCTCGAACACGAACAGACGCTGTACGTCGGCGCCCCGCGGGGGGAGGCTCTTTCCAAGACCCTCGAACTAATCACCGCCAAACTCCTTCGGCTTGGCAAGTTTTCCGGCGAACGCCTGCTCGATGTGGGCTGTGGAGATGGTGCATTCACGCGGGTCTTGGCTGCGAGATTCAGCCAAATTCATGGCATTGATGTGCAGGAAGCCTATCTTGAGATCTTTCGTGAGGCTGTGAACGAAGATGGCCGCTTCCATGTGAGCAACATGTCAGCCTCTGCGATGACTTTTCCAGACGCACACTTTGATTCCATCGTCTCTATCGAGACTCTCGAACACGTCCCGGACCTGGAAGGTGCGGCCTCCGAAATCTGCCGAGTTCTGCGGCCAGGTGGTGAGTTGGTGATCACTGTGCCAAATCGCTGGTTTCCGTTCGAGAACCACGGGATGCGCATCGGCTCGTGGGAGCACCATGGGCGTATCCCCCTGCTGCCCTACCTACCATGGCTGCATCGACGGCTCTCACTTGCGCGAGTTTTCAAGGCGAGCGACCTCGATCAACTTTTTGTGAAGCGTGGCTTGCGGCGCGCAGGCGAAGACTATGCGTGGCCCACGTTTGAGCACGGGGGCAACCGATTCCAGCCGCTTTTGAAACCGTTCTTTGGCGTGATGCGGAAAATAGAAGCTTCGCCATTCAAAATGTTCGGGTCGTCAGTGATTGTGCGTTACGTCAAACCCTGAGCGCCTGACGCTCACTCGGCGATTTCGGCCACATCCCGGTGCGTCGGCGTGGGTTTTCCGGGGCGGAAGTGTTCGTGATGCTCGAGTTGTGCGTGGAGGCCGGGGAATTGGGTGGCGATTTCGGTCACGGCTTCACGGACTGCGTCGCGGAGGGCGTCGGGGGCGGCTTCGGCGCGGCAGTTGATGATGAGCTGGCCGCTGGTCACGGGGGCTTCGAGTTTTAGGGAAAGCTCGGGGACGAAATCGCTGCGGACGAGATTGATGACGGCAATGTCGCCGAGGCCGGTGTCGGGGCTGAGCGTCATTTTCAGATGTGCGATCTCGGCTCCGGCGAGGCGGCGCTGGATGCCGGTGGCCACGGCTTTGAGCACGGATTCGGAGTCGAAGCCGGCGGTGCTCGTGAGTTGCACGGTGGCGTTCAACCAGCCGAGCAGGGCTTCGCCTTCGGCATAAAGCTGGTAGTCCACTTCCATCGTGGCGCGCGCGACTTGTTCGCCGGTGGCGACCTCGCGGAACCATTCTTCGAGGCCGCGGTTTTCGCGCACGGAGACGTCGAGGATTTTGGCGTTTGGGAATTCCTCGGCCAGCCGGTCGATCAGGTGCTGGAGCCGTTCGGCGGGAATCAGGTCGTTTTTGGTAATGACGATGAGGTCGGCTTCTTCGAGCTGCTTCCGGTAGATGTAGAGCACCTTGTCGGAAAACTTCTTCCCACTTTCATCGAGCCCGAAAATGCGCTCTGCCCGCACGGGATCGACGAGCACGCTGAGCGGGGCAATGAGGAAGCGGTCGCCGTAAATGCGGCGGAGCGGATAGGTGACGGTAGCGACGAGATCGGTGCAACTTCCGACGGGTTCGGCAATGAACACGTCGGGGCGGGTGGTTTCGTTGAGCTTCGCGGCGGCATCGACGAGCGAGTTAAAGCGGCAGCAGAAACAGCCACCGGGAATTTCCTCCGTGGAGAATCCTTTCGCCCGCAGCATCGCCGTGTCCACGAGTTCGCTGCCCTGATCGTTCGTGATGAGGCCGACGCGCAAACCGCTTTGCGTCAGATGCTGTGCGAGCGCGGCGACGGCGGTCGTTTTTCCTGCACCTAGAAAACCACCGATCATGATGTATCTCGATTTCAGATTGGGGATTTCAGATTTCAGATTTTTCATTCAGCGCCTTCGGCGGATTGTTTTTCGAGGATGTGGTCGATCGTGGCGTCGAGGAGTTCGCGGTATTTTTCGAGAGTGACGCACTTCGCGTCGGGCGTGCCTTCGAATTCGTAGAGCCAGCCTGCGCCGTAGGGATCTTCGCCGACTTTTTCGATGTTCGCGACGAGCCCCGGATTTCCCCCGGCAAAGCTCCCGTCGGCCACGCAGTAAATATCGCTGATCGCCTTGAAGCCCTCGATCGAACCGATGATCGCGCCGCTCGCCACGGCGTCGCCCGCCGCTTTGTCCCACTGCACTTCCACGATTTCGCCGAGCATCCGCGTGGCAAATTTCGTGAAGCCGACGCGCCACCGATCGCCCTCGATCCGCGCGAGCCAGAAGTGCGACGGGCTGTAGAGGCACGCCACCGGCAGGTGCGTGACGAACGTGGAGCGCTTGTAAAATGAGGTGGCGGACATGGGCAAAACTGCGCGGACCCTACGACGCCGCCCGCGGCGCGGCGACACTTTCCAAAAGCAGTTGCATGAAGACCACGTCGAGCCACTGGCCTTGCTTCCAGCCGAGTTCGCGGAGGTGCGCGGCTTTTTGAAAATGAGCGGCCTCATGAAGCGCGACGCTCGCCGTTTGTTCCGCGGAAATGATGGCGAGGATCGTGTGATGACCGAGCTGCCGGGCGCGCTCGATTTGATCCGCGAGCAGCGCGCGCCCGATGCCGCAGCGCTGCTGATCGTGCCGGACGTAGATCGAATTCTCCACCGTCCGCGCGTACGCCGCGCGCGAATGATAGCGGTTCAGCGAAGCCCAGCCGACGATTTCATCTTCCCGTTCGGCGACGGTGACGGGGTGCTCCGGGCCGCGCGCGCGCAACCATTCGATCCGCGATTCCTCCGACTCGGGCGTAAGTTGGTACGTGCAGGTCGAGTGCAGCACGTAGTGATTGTAGATCGCATTAATCGCCGCGAGATCGCTCTCGCGCGCCAGTCGGATTTGCATGCGCTCTTCTACCGCACGGGCAGCGGCGGAGGCAATGGGCCGCCGGGCGCGCGCGGAGATTTACGGGCGGTGGCGAGAGCGCTGTGGACCATCATCAGTTCGCCCACATTTTCCGGCGTGAAAAGGCCCACGAGTTTCCCGGCGGTATCGAGCACCGGGAGCGCCGGGCACTGCGAATCCTGCATGATCGCGAAGGCGCGATCGAAGGGCATCGTGGGATGCACGCAGGGAATGTTCAGGCGCATCGCATCGCGGGCAAGGCCGTCGGGGCCGGATTTGCGGAGGGCCACGATGAGGTCGTCGCGCGTGAGCAGGCCGTGGACTTTTCCATCGGTGTCCACGACGGGAAATTCGTGTTGTGAAGTGCTGAGCAACGTTTCCACAGCTTGATCGAGCGTGGCTTCAAGCGTGAGCGCGCGGAAGTGTGTGACCATCGCGGACTGCACGCGCATGCCGGCGGAAACCGATTTCATCTCCGCGAGCGAGGCCTCGCTGGCCGCGCCGAAATAGACGAAGACGGCGACGAGAACGAGCATCGGATTCATCGGCTGCTGGAGCAGCTCGTGGAGGCCGAAAGCAAACGCAGCCGTTTGGCCAATGGACGCGGCAATGTGCGTGGCGCGCGCGTAATCCATTCGCATTGCCAAGAAGGCTCGGAGGACGCGCCCGCCATCCATCGGAAATGCCGGGATGAGATTGAAGAGCAAGAGACCAACATTCACTTTGAGCAATGACGGCAGAAGGCTTTCCCCAAAAAAATGATGGAACGGATTTACGTCGGGAACACCATTCGTGAGGAAGAGATAAATCCACAGCACCGCCGCGATGGCCACATTCACGAGCGGGCCGGCGATGGCGACCACGATCTCCTGGATCGGGGAATCCGGCATGCGATCGAGCCGCGCGAGGCCGCCGATCGGCAGGAGCGTGATGTCCGGCGTGCGGATGCCGTAGCGACGCGCGGCCAGAGCGTGGCCAAATTCATGGAGCAGCACGCAGCCGAAAACGAGGCAGGTGAAAATGATCCCGGCGATCGCCGCAGGCGCTCCGCCCTGGCGGCCGTAGGCGGAGCCGAGGAAGGCGAGGAGAAGAAAGAAGGTGGCGTGAATGCGGACTTCGATTCCAGCGATGCGCGCTATTTTAAAGGACCAGGGCATATTTTTGTATAATGACTAATACGCAACTGGCGCAGGAGTCGTGCGC
>JANLQB010000399.1:0-1893 GCA_031367565.1 Verrucomicrobiota bacterium | reverse complement strand
TGCGCGTCCGCCATACCCCGTTCGGGGGATTTCAGGACGATTTTGACGGACAGTTTTAAGCCTGACGACGACGCACGCCGAGCAGCACCGCGAGCCCGCCGAGCACCAGCGCCGCAGTTCCAGGCTCCGGCACTGCTTGAGCGCCGCCGCCCTCACCCAAGAGCAAAGCCGGGGCTGGCGCGGTCGAATCCAGCGTCACCACGGCACCGTCGCCGATGTTCAATTCGGAAAGCATCTCACTCACGCCGAACTGCAGCGTGCCACCGTTCGCGTTAGTCGCGCCGGTGTAAGTGTTCACCGTCCCGATAAAAAGCGTGCCAGTGCCCGCCTTCGTCAGCGAGCCGTCGCCGGCGATCGACCCGGTGCCGGTGAATGCATAGTTGCCGCTGGCATCGACCGTCACCGAAGTCGGAGTCAGATCGCCCTCGATCGTCACATTTCCGGTTCCGGTATCGCTGAAGAGCACGTTGTCCTCGGTCAGAAACTTCGCATCTGCCGCGCCGGAGAAATTCGCGTCCGTGTCGAGATTCCACTTCCTCGTCCCCGCGCCATTGCTCCACGTCATCTTGGTCGCATACACCTCGATTTCATCGATGTCCGTGCCGCCGTTGAGACCGACCGTGGGAACACGCAGCCGGATGCCCGCCGAACGCAGCCCGCCACCCGCCGTCGTCGCCAGTTCAAATTGATGCCGGAGCCAAGGAGTGAAGCCACCGCCCGGTGCTTCGTCCCCGGAACCATAGTTGTAAGTGATCGTTCCCAGCGGCACCCAAGTCGTGCCGTCGGCGGGATCAAGGCTTTCAAGTGTATAAGTCCCCAAGGTTCTATCTCTCAGCACGCCGCCGCAGCAGTCGCCCACGGTGTTCCCATTGTCCCGGCCCCAAGCGAGACCGCTTACATGGCGCGCCCCGCCAAAGGCCACGCCCGCGATCGGGTTCGCGTTCGGATCATTATCAGCCGAGATCCACGAGCGATCATTTCCGTAAAAGCCGTCGTTCAAATTCAACGCAAGATGGAACGGGATGCTGAGTTGGGTTCCAAGCTGGCTGGAGGCAAACGCCGTTGCATTCGTCGCGAGATTGCGCGGCGCAGGCGAGGGATTCGCCGGGTTGAAAAAGTCGCCGTCGTTGTTGTTCCAGCTCACCGTGAACCCCGCAGCCGACACGATGGAGAGCGGGCCAGGCCCCGTGATCGGAGGCAAAGTGTGCGTGTAAAGTTCCAGTTCATCAATCGCCGCACCTCCCGGCGCGATGATCCGAAACCCCGTGGCACTCACGGGCGTGACGATGTCGTACTGGTGGCGCTTCCACGGAGCGATCAGGCCAAGACTAATATCCGTGTTCAAACTGATCGTCCCCAAGGTGGTCCAGGTATTGGTCAGGAAATTCACCGCCGGATCGGGGTCGGTCGTGAACTGAATGGTGTAAAGGCCGATCGACCGGTCGGTGCAGACACCGCCAAAGCAGGGATCGCCGCTGGTCACATTGCTTCGCCCGAACGCAAAGGCCGCGATGGTCTGTGCGCTGCCAAAGCCGATGCCCACAAAGCTGTCCGCACTGTCGCCAATCCACGAATTGGAGTTGCCGAAAATCCCGTCGTTGACGTGGCCGATGGTGTGAGCGGAATAGGCGCCACCTGCGATCAGGTCTTTCGCAAACGCGATGCCGCCAGTTCCGAAGTTGTCGCCAGCGAGCGTCCCGCCTTCACCCGTGAAATTCATGGTCGGCGAAACCACCAGTTGCGCGTGAACTTTGCCGACGAGCGGCGCGAGCAGGACTGCGCAGGAAGTGATCAGAATACGTGATTTATTCGTCATATACTTGGGGGATTTGTGCTTCGGAGCGCGCAGCCGAAATGGCTGCGATTGGTTGGAGATTACCCAGACGGATTTTC
>JANLQB010000380.1:0-2010 GCA_031367565.1 Verrucomicrobiota bacterium | reverse complement strand
GCCGGTGAGCGTCCACGGGAAGCCGTGATTTTCGCCGAGGCCGAGGAAGATCGCGCCGTCGGGACTGCGGGCGAGACTGGAGAGGCCGTTGTGCGGATATTTGTCGTCGGTCACGAGCGTGAGCAGCGTGCGGCGTTCGTCGGCGCGACCGTCGCTGTCTGCATCGTGCATGCGCAGCGTCGCGGCGCGGGTGGAGACGAGCACGTCGCCGCCGGGGAGCAGCAGCAGGCCCATGCCGTCGCTGAAACCATCGGCGTAAGTCGTGATCTTCCGCGCGCGGCCATCGGGGCCGAAGTCCTCGAGGATGAGCACGCGATCGGTCGGCGGGCCGTCGTAGTTTTTCGGGCGAAAATGCGTGTTGTTTTCGAGCACCCAAACGCGCCCGCGCGGATCGACCGCGATCGCGGTCGGCGTACGAAGGTCGGGTTCGCTGGCGACGAGTTCGACGGTGCCGCCGGAGACGACTGCTGGTGGCTCAGCGAAAAGCGCCGGCGCGAGCGCGACGGCGAGGAGGAGGGAAAGACGCATCGCAGCGGTGTAGCCGCAGCGCAGGCGAGAGGCAAACATTCGCGCGCTTCGCGGTCGCGCGCAGAAAATGACGACGCTATTGCGCAGTCACTCGAATGCGGAAAAAGCGGCTGATTCCACTCGAAGCCGGAACCGTATCCCGCACGACCAGCGTCGCCGCGTCTTCAAAAGCCACGACGGTCTCGTCGGCGCTCCAAGTGCGCAAATCCGCACTCGCTTCGACAACGCACGTCACATAAGGACGCTTAGTAACTAACGCGCTCAAGTATTCGCCCACGAGCTCAATCGGGATGGCACCTCTGGAATCGGCGACGCGCGGATTTTGACCGAGTGCGTATTCGAGAAGGTTCGCGAGGCCATCACGATCTTCGTCGCCCGTCGCCGAGCGTGCGCTGGTATTTCCCCAGTTCGACAGTTCCCATTCGTCGGGGAGATGATCGCCGTTCGCGTCCCAGCCTGTCGTGAAGGTGAAATCGTCGCCATAGGTAATTCCCGCGCTACTGACAGCGACCGCCCGCGCGTGGAATGTGGTATTCTCCAAGAGACCTCCGATTGTGGCAGAATAGCCCAAAAAATATACCGGAGGAGTGAGCGTATATAGCGGAGGTGTGCGCGCAATATCTTGAGTCGGGGTGGACTGTCCGTAGGCAATAGTCAGGCCATATTCCCACGCGATCGTGGCGGGAGCGCCGTTGTCTCTCGCCTGCACGTTTAAGCGCGCACTGGTCGGCAGCACCCAGGCGGTTCCACCAGATTTGACCCCCGGCCCCGGTGCGAACCGCACCGTGGCGAAATCAAAGCCCGTCGTCGCACCCTGCGAACAACCCGTCAGCACCACGCCGCCGTCCGGTTGAAGCGCGATGCGATCTCTTGAACGATAGGTGCTGGAAAGGCGGTCAGGGAGGTTGCCACCGTAGGTCGCAATCCATCGCTGCGCGCCGCTGGATGGATTAAAAGCAGTGAGCAGGAAGTCGTCATTGGAACCGTAGCTGATTTGGCCAGCGACGAGAATTTCATCACCCCGCAGGACCAGCGAACAGAAATAGGAGCCACTGGCGGACCACCGCAATGCTCCGTTCGAACCCGCGATCTTTTCCAGACTGGCACCCCTCGATTCCGCGTTCGTGGAAACACTACTCGCCACATAGATGTCGCCCACATCATCCACGAGCACTTCGTATGGAAGATACGCAGTCGCGGCCACCAAGCGCTGCCAAAGTTGAAGACCGTCCCCTGCGGCATATTTGCAGAGCAGGCCATCCTCAAGTGCGACAATGGCATTTCCGCTCGCGTCCAGGACGAGTTCGCGACCGCCTCGGTTCAAAGTAGGATCGGTGATTCGCTTTTCCCAACGCACCGCACCGTCGATGCCCGCATATTTCGCGGAGTACGCCTGATATTTTGAGCTGCTGGTATATTCGTAGCCGGTCACCACCACGTCGCCGTTTGAATCGGCGAGCACTGCGCGCACCGCTTGATTCA
>JANLQB010000374.1:0-2690 GCA_031367565.1 Verrucomicrobiota bacterium | reverse complement strand
GTCGGGCTGTGGGATGTGCTGAAGAAATACGGATACTTCAAAGCGCAGTTCGACCGCATGCTCGCGGACATCGCACGCGTCGGTCCGGCGGCGCTCATCCTCATCGACTACCCCGGTTTCAACCTGCGCCTCGCCAAAGCCGTGCGTGCGCGACATCCCGCAGTGAAGATCATCTATTACATCAGCCCGCAGGTCTGGGCGTGGAATCGCGGGCGCATCCCGAAGATGGCGCGGATGCTGGATTTGATGCTGTGCATCTTTCCGTTCGAGCAGCCGCTTTATGAAAAGTCGGGACTGAAAACGGTGTTCGTCGGGCATCCGATGATTGATTCCTTTGCCGCGAAAAAGACCGGCGCGGCGCGTGATCGAAAACTCGTCGGCCTTTTTCCCGGCAGCCGCGCGAAGGAAGTCTCGAAGATTTTCCCCGTGATGGTCGCGGCGGCAAAACGCCTGCGCGATGCTGACGACACGCGGCGTTTCGAGGCGGCGGCGGCATCGCCGCAACTCGAAGCGATGATGCGCGCCATCGCGGGCGACGCGCTACCCATCACGTTCACGCTCCGCGATTCCCACAGCCTCATGCAACGCGCAGGCGCGGGCATGGTCGCATCGGGCACGGCTACGCTGGAGTCCGCGTATTTTGGAATGCCGCTCGTCCTCATCTACAAAGTCGCGTGGCTCACGTGGGTCGTCGGCAAGCAGCTCGTGCGCGTTCCATTTCTCGGAATGCCAAACATCCTCGCCGAACGCGAAGTCGTGCGTGAATTTTTGCAAGCCGCCGCGCAGCCGAAAGCCATCGCAGAAGAAATGCACCGTCTGCTCACCGACGAAAACGCGCGGGCAAAAATCGAACGCGACCTCGCGGAAGTCACCGCAAAGCTCGGTGAACCCGGAGCAGCAAAGCGAGCGGCAGATACCATCTGTGCCGCGTTGCAATGAAGGCGCTCATCGCCCTGCTTTTTGCCACCATCATCGCGCTGCTCGCGATTCGCAATTTGCCGTGGCACCTTGACGACAAGGACCAGGCGAAGCAGGCGTTCACTTCGTTCGAAATGAGCGAGCGCGGGCACTGGTGGTTCCAGCACACGCCGACCGGAAAGGTCGCGACGAAGCCGCCGCTCGCAGGCTGGATCTCCGCCGCGCTTTCTCCGCTCGGCTGGGAAACCGCGTGGAGACTGCCCGGCTTCGCCTGCGCGCTCGTGACTCTCGGTTTGCTGTGGCGCACCGGAAATCAGCTCGGAACCGCGCCGCTCGGTGGGATTCTCGCCATCGCCGCATTCGGCCTGAATCATTTCTCCCAGCGCCTCGCCACTCTCGTCCGCACGGACATGCTCCTCGCGTTTTTCATCTTCCTCGGGGGCTACCTCGTGCATGAGCACGTCCGCCGCGCGCAGCCGTGGAGCACGCGCGATCGCTGGCTGCTCTTCCTCGCCATCCTGGCGTCGATGCTCACCAAAGGCCCGATCGCCTACGCCTTCCTGCTGCCAGGCGTGCTCGCATTTTGGTCACTGGGCCATCGCGCGAAAGCGGACGATTTTGCGTGGCCCGGCTGGTGGCCGTGGTTCGCGCCGCTGCTCGTCTTCGGCGCGTGGGCCGGGATCGGCATCTGGCAAAGCCCCGAGTTTTACAAACAAGTCGTCGCGATCGAATTCCTCGGACGCTTCACGGTCGGCGAAGCGTCCGTGCATCACAATCAGCCGGTCTGGTTCTACCTCGCGAAAGTGCTCCTCATGTTCGCGCCGTGGAGTGCTCTCCTGCTCGCGCTGCACTTTCGTAAAGACGTGCGCGCGGCTCTGGCAAAGAATCCTGCGCGCCTGTGGCTCGTCTGCTGGGCGATCGGCGGGCTCGTCTTCATGTCGCTCGTTCCCTCGAAACGCGCCGACCGTATCTTCCCCGTCATCCCCCCGCTCTGCCTGCTCCTCGCCAGCACCCTCGCGCCACTCGCTGATCTCCGCATCTGGGGCACGACCGCACGACGAATCGCGATCGGCACCACGGCCTTCGCTTGCCTCATCACCGTTGCCGCGGCGACTTACGAAATCACGGACGGCTATCGCAATCATCAAGGCGATCTCGTCCGGTTTGGAAAAGATGCGCGCCGCTTTGCCGCCGCGAATCCCGAGCGGCTCGAAGTCGTGAGCGGCAAGGACGAAGGCCTGCTGCTCTACACGGGCAAGACCGGCTTCACGAAACCCCAAGTCGCACTCGCAAAATGGCGCGCTGCGGAGATCGACTGGCTCGTGATGAGCGACAAAGAATTCGCCAAACGGGGCCGCGACTTCGCGCCCTGCCGCAAAATCGCCGAGGTGCCGCAACTTCAGGAAAAAGGCAGCGGGTACATCCTCCTGTCGCGCGGCGAAACTCCGCCCAATTCCAAATGACGGAACGCACCTGGGAGGGCGAAACTCCTCCTGAGCCGGTGGTGGCTCGCGCAACGAAAGCTCGGAATATGCCGCGCCCTCTCAGCAAACGGCGCAGCCTTGGGAGTTGTCGGAACGCCCGGTTGCCTGCATCGTCGAAATCGTGATCACTCACGCCAGGTCCATCGTTTTTCACACCCACGGCAAGCCGACAGAAGTGACGCGCCTCGAAGAAATCGAGGTCGCATCGCCCGGCGTCGGCGAAGTCGTCATCCGCACCATCGCGTCGCCGATCAATCCGTCGGACATCAATTCCATCGAGGGAAAATA
>JANLQB010000361.1:0-1834 GCA_031367565.1 Verrucomicrobiota bacterium | reverse complement strand
CACGTCGCGATCGTGGATGTCACCGGCACCGTCGCCGGAGTCGCCGCGCTCACCGGCACCGTCGTCGCTGTTTTCAAACGCCACCAAATCCTCGCCGAATTCCGGAAACAGATGATGCAAAAGCGCGAGACGGTCCTAGGCGGAATCGAAGATCACCTGCGCCACGCCGTGGACAAATTCTTCGCCGACCTCACCACCACCTTTGCCCCGCTGCAAAGTTTCTGCGCGGCCCAGCGCAAACTCTACGAACCGCTCCTCACGCGCATCTCGCAGCTCACGGAAGTCTTCGGAAAAAACGCTGCGGACTTGGGCCTCGCCCCGCGCATCACGACGACCGATGCGGCAAAGTAGTTCCGGGGAACACGCTCCTCCCGAGCGTGCCCCCCGGAAGCCACCCCGCGCGATCACAGCTTGTAGAGCTTCAGCCCCGGCTGGAGATAAATATTCCCCTGCGATTTGAACTCCCGCACCAGCTTCCCCTCCGCAAACAGCCGCCTGTAAAATTCTTTCCGCCGCTCGTAGTCGGCCTTTTCCGCCGGTTGCGGTTTCAGATTTTTGGAAAAGAAGCGGTCGTACGCGCGCTGCGATACAGCGACATACACGACGCCCCACGTCCGCATTTCATCGAGCGTGCCGAGGTCGGCGGCGTAGTCGTTGTCGAGCACCCGCTGCGGCACCTGCGGCTTGCCGGATTCATCGCCGGACGCAGGCGCAAAAAGATTTACGCGATGATCTTCCACGATGAGCGCGTCGGCGGGCACATTCGCGCGAATCCACGCCGCAAGTTCCACCCGATCGTCGTGACGAAATTCATCCATCGTCTCCCGCAGAAGCGGGAGCTGCGCATACAGCAAAAACGCCGCGCCGCCAGCGATGACAAGGTTGGCGACCGCGTTCGCTTTCCAGCATCGAAGCAGGCGCGCAATCTCGACAAAGCCAAACCCACCCAGCGCGCAAACCAGCGTGCTTGTCGGCAGCAAATAACGCCCGCCCGTTTTCGGCGAAAACGAGATGGCGACGAAGTATGCGACCGGCAAAAGAAACAGCACCCACTCCGACCCCGTCCGCCGCCGGGCCGTCACTAAAAGAGCGAACCCGGCCACGGCCGCGAGCACCATGACTTCGCGAGAAACGTCTTCACGCATTTCGGAAACGTACTTCGCATGCGGCACTTCGCGCGTCAGGCCGCGATGTCCCTCGGTCACGCCCGCGACTTCCCGCTTCAGGCTGCGGAACGGGCTGGATGGATGCGTCGTCGGCGGGATATTCAGCACCAGAAAAGTAGCGAGGAATGCGATCGCGAAAGTCTTCCATCGCTGCGGCACCGATGCCGCGCGCCACACGAGCGGGATGGCGAAAAGCAGTGCGAGAATGCCGACATATTTTCCCGAAGCCGAAAGCGCGCAGCCGATCGCCAGAAACCGAAGCGTGCGCGTCGTCGGCGTCTGCGAGAAGAATTCCGCCGCCAAAAAAAACCCCGCGAGCCCCAAGACGAGCGCCGTGTCCTCCTTCAAATAATGCGCCGCCTCATAAAGCTTCCCATGCGTCGCCACGAGCAGCCCCACCACCCAAGCCGCCAGCCATCCTCCGCGATAAAACGCCACGACCGCCAGCAGCGCCACGGCCCCCGCCGCCATCGCCGCTGAAACCCATCGCCCGACGATCACCACCGCCTGCGAAGTGAGTGGCACCTGCGCGAGATGCACCGCAAGATCCGTCACATTCAGCAACAGCAGCGGATGATGAAAATTCCGCTCCCGTTCGATGATCTGAAAAACCTTCCCGTCTTCGTCGGGATGATAGCTGAACGAAAAGCCGTTATCGCGGGTGAACA
>JANLQB010000360.1:0-5697 GCA_031367565.1 Verrucomicrobiota bacterium | reverse complement strand
ACCCGCCGTGAGGAAGGCAACGGTGTCCAGCGTGAGATTATTTCGCGCGTCGAGATTCGTATCGAGCGTGGAGAAGACACTCCTGGAAATATCCATGTCGCGCCCTGCAAACAGCGAGATCGACTGAGGCGCGATGAACTGCGGAGCATTGGCACCGAGCCCGACCGCCTTGAAGTCCAACGACGCGCTCGCAACGATGCCGCTTCCCTGCGCGACCAGGACGCCGCGGTCCAGATCGAAGTTCGAGGCGAACAGCGTAAGATTTCCCGTGGTTCGGATGCCGCCGCCCGTGATCACAAGTGGGCTGCCCAGCGGAGCTGTCGGGTCCGTCACCACGTTTGCGCCGAGCGCGAAAATGTACGCATTTCCCGCATCGATGTCGATATAGGCTCCCGGAGCCAGCTTCAGCGTGCCGAGCGTCAAGATGCCCACGGATTCCAGGCCGCCGGTGATCGACACGCTTTGCTCCACGATGAAATCGCCCGTCGAATAGAACAGGAACGTGTTTGGATAAGGCGAGAGGTCGATCGTCGGCGTCCGTACCGTCGTGTTCCGCGCGATGTAGATCGAATAATCCGGCGGTAAATCCGCAGCGACCCCGCCGCCGGAAAGGAAGTCCGGCACACCCGCGCCGGAAACCGCGCCGGAAAGGAAGTCCGGCGCACCCGTCGCCGCAGTGAAAACACGATCCATCTGAAGCTGCGGTTGCGCGATCACCGCATCGGTGATTCCCGCTTGCGCGGAGTTTTCGATGCGCTTCGCCGACCGCTCCTGCGCTCCGTTCACATCGCGAGCCACCGTGTTATCGACCTTAAAAGCCTGCGTCGGCAAATCGCTCGCCAGCAACCCCGTCGTCACGAGCTGCCCCTTCGCGATCTGCGCCTCCTGCTTCGCCACTGCCGCCTCGATCTTTTCCTGTGAAGGGAGCGGTGCCTTAAACCCCGTCACCAACCGCGCGACGCCCACCTGCTCGGCCAAGTGGAAATTCAGCACCCCGCTCAACACGCCTCCCGGCAGAACGTAAACCATTTGCCCCGCCGTCAGGGCGCGCGACTTACCGTTCGATTTTACGACGCCGTGCCCTTCGAGTAAGAGCGCCTTGAAGCCGCCATTCTGCGTCGTCACCACGATCAGCGTGGTGCCGAGCACCGACGCCGTGGCCGCCGCAGTCTTGATCGTCCCACCACCTTTTCCGCTCGGTGAATTAAAAAGAACGCTGCCTTTTTGCAGATTGATCTCCCGGCTTTGCGGCTCGAAGGAAAACAGCGTGTTCGCACCCACGCGGGTGACGGTCTGATCCGGCGCGACCATTTCCGCCCGTGAATCGGCCCCCGTTTTTATGATTTCCGGCGCAGTGAAAACGTCGTTCACTTTTGCGGATTTCTTCGCCTTCGCGGCAGGGGTCAACACCGCGACATCGCGCACGACTTGAGTAATGGTCGAGCGCTCGATGCTTTCGGCAGAGTAGGCTTGAGGAAGCGCGACGGCGGCGAAAAGGCTGAGGGCGATCGAACTTTGCAGAGAAGATTTTTTCATAACAGCGAGCGGACCGCATGAAGCCATAATGAAGCCGCCAGCTGCCCGTCAAACCTATACTCCGGGCGATTTCACGCGGCGCGGAAAGCCCAAACGACGAGCGCGCTCCCGACCACGAGCAAACCCGCCAGCATTGCGAAACATCCCGACGGTTTCACCGGCGTCTCGGAACTCGGCACTCCCGCCGCCGGCGACACGCTCACATGGCCCGCTTCCATCCGCTCGACCGCGTCCTTCGCCTCTCTCAAACCAACGCCATGCTGATCCCGGTAACGTTTGACCGCCTCGATCTTATTCCCCGCCGCGAGCGCCTCCTCCACCGAGTCGTCCGCCTTCGGCACTACCGTCGTCGCCGCCTCGCCCACCACCATCCGGTCGATCGCCTGCTTCGCCTCCGCGAGCCCCACGCCCGTCGCCTCGCGGTAAAGTTTGATCGCGTCGATCAATCGCCCTTCCCGGACGGCTTGCTGAATGGCAGGCAGCGGCAAATTCATGCGCGAGAGTTGAAAACGATTGCGTCCATGGCGAGCGGCTATTTCTCCGTTAAAGTGTGCGCGCCGTCCCAATCGGCAGGCGGCGGGTGAGCGGCAAATTCGGCGATCCGCGCGAGATACATTTGGCAGAGAAATTCGCCTCCGCCGAGTTGCCCATCCACCGCCCGGAACAGCGTCTCCGCGTCCGCCCAGCGCTGCGCGCGAAAGTGGACGATCCCCTCGTGATACGCCGCCAGCCAGGTCGGCGCTGGCGTGGACTCATCGGAAAGCACCGTGAAAGTTTCCACCGTATGTTCCTTCCCTTTGAACCGCGCAAAATCCACGCGGCGATACACAAAGCGCCCCTGCGTGAGTTGCTCGACACTTCGGCCAATAAGAATGTCCACGCCGTATTGTTTCGTCGCCGACTCGAAACGCGCCGCCGTATTCACCGCATCGCCGATCAGCGTGAATTCCATCCGCTCCGGGCTGCCGATTTCGCCGACGACCGCCTCGCCGTGGTTTACGCCGATCCCGATCCGCATCTCAAACCGCGCCGGATCGCTGCTCCACCCGCGGTTTAATTCCACCAGCGCCGGCCGCATCGCCAGCGCCGTGCGCACCGCCCGCAGCGCATCCTCTTCCGCGCCGAACGAATGCGTGTCGCCCCACGCCGCCATGATCGCATCGCCGATGAACTTTTGCAGCGTGCCGCCCTGGCCGTGAATGAGCGACACCATCCGCGCGAAGTACTCATTCAACTGCGTCACCAGCCCGGTCGCATCACTCGTTTCAAAGATCGACGTGAAGCCGCGCACATCGCTGAAAAGCACCGTCACGTTCCGCTTTTCGCCGCGGAGCATTTGCTGAAAATCGTCAGCACGCTCGACCGCGAGGTTGGCCACGTTTTTGGAAACGTAACGGTCGAGCACCCCGCGAATCAGCGCGCGATCAAGCTGCGCCGTGGTGAAAGTAAGCGTCACGCCGAAGAGGCCGATCGCGATCAGACAGAAATCCGCCGCGCCCACCGGAACGAGAATTTGCCGTTCCGTGAAAAGCCACTGCGTGCCGAGCGTGACGGCCCCCATCACGACGAGCAGCGCTCCGAATTGCCCTGCCGCCGTCCGAAGCCGGATCAGCGCCAGCGCAGCCAGGACACTCACGCTGAGCGCCAGCCAGCGCGTCGTCTGCGGAGGCGCATCGTGCAGCGGCTTGCCGTTCAGCAGTGCGCCGGCGATTTGCGCGTGGATTTCGACGCCGGGCGTCGTCTCGGCATTGCGTCCGAAAGGCGTCTTGTGGACATCGTGAAACGTCTCCGCGATCGGCCCCACAAATATCAGCTTGTCCTTAAACGCCGCGCCACCCGCGAACTTCGGATCGGTCTTCACCAGCCGATCAATGAAAACTTCCTCGATCGGAATGTACGGAAAAGTCGTCGGAGGCCCTTGGTAGTTGATCGGCTGATCGTATCCGTCGGGCGCGCGCCGACCGCTGAACTTTTCCACCGCCAGCGTGGAAAAAGCCACGAGATCGCGCGCGTCATCTTCCACGCCGAATTCGTGCAGCTCGGAAGTCCGGTAACTCACGCGCCGGATCACGTTGTCCAAATCTGGCGCGAGAAAGCAGTAGCCAACCACGCCGTGCGGGTCCGGCCCGACGATGCCTGGGTCCGGCACGATGAAGGTCAGCCCGCGGCGGATTCCCTCGTTGTTCTCAATGCTCATCGTGCTGCCGAGCACGATGCGGCCCGGATATTTCGCCAGCATCGCCGCGATATCAGCATTCCCCTCGCGCTCGCCGGGAAAAAGAATATCGAGCGCGACGGTCTTCGCGCCCAACTCCATGAGCCGGTCGATGAGCAGCGCCCAAAAACGTCGCTTCCACGGCCAGCCGTTTTGCATCAACTGAATCGCCTCGTGATCCGCCGCGAACTCCGCCAGCAGCGTCGCGTCGAGCGAAGAACCCGTCACCCCGACGATCACGACATTCGGATTCGGCGGCTGTTTTCCTCGGGAGCGAAAACGCCAGTCAATGCGCGAGACATCGATCTTTTGCAGTGGAAGGTAGCTGCGGAATCGCTCCGTCTGCGTCACCCCAAAAATCAAGGCCGCCCACCCCACGATGATCGGCACGCGCCCTTTCCGCAGCAGCCGCGGCAGCCGGCGGAAGACGGCTTTGCGAGCGACGATTTGGCGGGGCCAGTTCACGCGCGGATGCAACGCGTGTCCGCTCGCACCGGCAAGCGCGATCGTCGCGATTTCCGACTAGGCGCGGCGCGTCGCAAAGACGTTCTGAAACGCATCCGGCTTCGCATCCCACGCCGCAAATCGCTCCGCCGTCATCGCCCGCAAATCCGGCGTGCTCGCCAGCTCCCACGCGTGCTCTTTGAAAAACGCGAGCAGTTCTGCCGGCTCCGTCCCCGCGCGTCGCAAGCCCGCCGGCCAGTATTCCACGAACAGCTTCAGCGCGGGATTGGCGGCAAAGAGCCCCGTCATCCCGCGAAGCACTTCCACTTCCCATCCCTGCACATCGAGTTTGAAAAAATCCACGCGTTGGCCCGCGAGGACGGAGTCGAGCCGCGCGACATCCACTGGCGTCGTGCCCGCTTTTTCCTCGCGCGAAAGATGCGTGTCGCCGCTGTTGAGCCCGTCGGTTTCGAGCGAAAGTTTTCCCGGTGCGGAGCCGAGCGCGAGGTTCATCGGCTCGACATTTTGCACGCCCGCCCGCTCCAGATTTTCGCACAGACACGCGAAGAGATGCGGACTCGGCTCAAAGGCAAACACGCGCCCTTCCGGGCCGGCGAGGCGCGAGAGCTGAATCGTGTAAACGCCGATGTTCGCGCCCGCCTCGGCCACGTTCATGCCGGGCTTTATCTGGCTCTCGAAAAACGCGCGCTCGTCTTTTCCCATGCAGCCGAGCCGGTGCAGCGTGAGATACACGAGCCGGTCGAGCGAACACGCGCGAAAATCCGCATTCCACACGCGCACGCGGCGGTGCCAGATCGGGAGACGGTTGAAGCGGGCGGCGAAGGCGGACATTAAATGAAGCGCAGCTTTCGCGCGGCGAAGATGACCATGCGCAGCAGCATCACGCCCGCGCGCCAGCGCTGGATATTCGTGTCGCCGTACGTGCGGTCGCGGTAGCGGATGGGCACGTCGGCGATTTTCAGGAGCAGTTTGTCCGCACCGAAAAGCAGGTCGAAATCCCCGAACGGATCGAAGTCGCCAAAATACGCGCGCTGTTTCGCCAGCCGCTCGTAGTCCGCGCGGAAGAGCGCCTTCGTCCCGCACAGCGTGTCCTTCACCGGTTGCACGAGCAGCCAGCTAAAGATGATCCCGAACGCTTTGTTCGCGCACAGATTCGCGAACTGCATCGCCTCCGATTCCATCGGGTAAACGAGCCGCACCCCGTTCGCAAACTCGCCGTGGCGCGACGCGACGACTTCGTAAAACTTCGGCAATTCCTCCGCGGGCATCGTGAGGTCGGCGTCCAAAATCATCAGGATGTCGCCCGTGCAAACCGCGAACGCCTCGCGCACCGCGTTCCCCTTTCCCTTCCCGGTCTGACGCATCGTTTTGATGTTTCGACCGGGATGCGCCGCCGCGACTTCCTGGATCTTGGCCCACGTATCGTCGGTCGAATTTCCCTCAATGAAAACCAGCTCCGTCCCCGCGCCGAGGTCCGGCGT
>JANLQB010000321.1:0-3550 GCA_031367565.1 Verrucomicrobiota bacterium | reverse complement strand
TGGGGCTTGGGAGGGGTGTGCGCTCGGTGATGTCGGCGGTTTTGACGGCGTGCTTTTTCCCGTCGGGGACGGTGGTGAGGGTGAGTTCATCCGCGCCCTCCGAACTGATGACTCCGGCGAGGGTGGTGCCGTCTTTGAGCGTGAGCGCGGCGCTGGGAAAGCCGGCGGCGATGGTGGAATTTGGGGCGATGACGGATTCGAGGATGTGCATGCGCTCGACGGAATGGCGGAGCCATGTGAGGTCGGGGCCGATTTGGCCACCTTTGCCTTCGATGCTGTGGCATCGGATGCAGCCGGCTTTGGGCTCTTTGGTGAAGATGGCGCGGCCTGCTTCGCCGTCGCCGCCTTTAAGGCATTCGCGGAAGCGGGCGACGGGGTCGGCCGATTTGGCGAGGGTGTGCTCGCGCTCGGCGAGGAGCGCTTTGATCTCGGCGTTATCGCGTTTGGCGGTGGCTTCGAAGAGTTCGAGTAAAAGGTCGGGCGGGAGCTTGCCGGCGCGTTGGCGGGCGAGTTGCGCGAGGAGGATTTTGTCGGCAGCGGGTTCGGGATTCGTCCCGAGCCGCACGAGCGCGTTTCGCTGCGCGCTGAGGCGGCCTTTTTCCAGGACGGCGGCGTCTTCCTCGATCGAGCGGGGCTGCGATGCAGTCTGGCCGGGCGCGTTCGCGAGGAGAATGAAGGCGATGGCGCATGGATGGAGAAAGCGCATGGGGAAGTGGAGAGGTTTTGGCCGAGTGGGCTTGCGGCGGGTCACCGCTTTTCGCCCTTGGCCATGAAAGACTTTAATCCTCCGCGAACGCAGTCCAAGAAAGTGTTCGCCAAATTATCCGGTCGCGTTGAAAAGGACGGCTCGCAGGCTGTGGGGCTTCTCTTAAAGGAGGAATCCGCCGCCCGCGTAACCCCCCAGCATTTTGCACCACTTCGCGCGTGAGGTTTGCTAAATGGACCACCGATGATTTCCACCGAAAACCCTGAAACTACGACCAGCCCAGCACCGGGCGCGACCGATTTGAATCCATCGGCGGCGCAGGGGCGGGTGACGGTGGGGGCGTCGGGCGAGTGGGTGACGGTGCGGCCTTTGGATGAAACGCTCGATCCTTCGATCGCGGGCGCGCAGGTGGTGATGCTGATGGACCAGCAGTTTCGCGTGATCGGGAATGAGCGTTACGAGCGGGTCGCGCGTTTTTTGAAGACGGTGCAGGCGGTGCATGAGGCGGCGCAATGGCAGATGGATTTCGATCCGGTGACGCAGCGGGTGGTGATCCACTCGATCGCGGTGCGGCGCGGCGGGCAGATGATGGAGCAGGCGGAGATGTCGCGGCTGCGGTTTCTCCAGCGGGAGGAAAATCTCGACCGTTTCGCGGTGGATGGGCGCATGACGGTGGTGGTGCTCGTGGAAGATGTGCGCGTGGGTGACATCCTGGATGTGAGCTACACGGTGCAGACGCTGCCGCGCCTGATGCCGGAGAATTTCTGGCTCTTCTTCGTGGTCCCGGCGCAAGTTTACATCCGCGCTTTTCACCTGAGCGTGCGCTACCCGGATAAGCGGCTGGTCCGCTGGAAGCACAGCGAAGATGAATACGCGCCGGTTTTCAAGAAGCACGATGGCGAGAGCGAGTGGCAGTGGAAGCTGGAGGAGCTCCGCCCGCGCGAGATCGAGCCGGGGTTGCCGGGATGGCACACGGTCAATCCGTGGTTTCAGGTCTCGGATTGTGCGTCGTGGGCGGAAGTCGCGAGCGGGGTGAATGCGGCGTGGGTGGAAAATTTCGCGGAGCCGGAGTTCGTGGAGCTGGCGAAAGAGATCGCGTCCGCCGTTTCGAAACCGGCGGAGCGGGCGAATCGCGTGCTGACTTTTGTGCAGGATGAAATCCGCGGCCTTAGTCTGAACTCAGGCCTCGGCGGACAAATCCCTGCGTCGCCCGGAGTCGTGCTGCGGCGTCGGTTTGGCGATTGCAAAGATAAGTCGTTGCTCGCGGTGCATCTGCTGCGGCGGCTCGGAATTCCGGCGCGCGCGGTGCTGGTGAATTCGGCGTTGCGGCAGACGGTCGATCGGCTGCTGCCGATGCCGGATGCGTTCGATCACGTGGTGGTGGAATACGAACTCGCAGGCAAGCGGCGCTGGGCGGATGTGACGATGCCGATGCAGGGCGGCAGCGCGCTGGGGCGGGCGATCAGGGATTTTCGCAAGGGCCTGCCGATCGGGCCGGGCGTCGCAGATATGGAGAGGATCGCGTCCGTCACGAGCCTCGGCGATGGGTATGAATTGCGGGAAACTTTCATGCTCGATACTGCGGGCCGACAGTCGGCGCTGAAGGTGATGGTGAAAGCGGCGGGCGCGGAGGCGGACGCGCTGCGGCGGGAATTTGCACTCGAAGGCGAAGAGGCGGTGGCGCGGAAACGGGAGCTGTTTTACCGGCAATTCTTTTCCGACATTCGCCGCCTCGGCGCGCTCGAATGGCGCGATGATCGCGCGCGGAATGAACTCGTGATCGCCGAGATGTATGAGACACGCGCGGCGACGGTGCCGGGCCGCGAGGCGCAATCGTGCGTCTTTGAATACCGCTCGCATCTCATCCAGTCGGCGCTCGCTTTTTTCGACACCGGCGTGCGGAAGCAGCCCTTTGCCATTCGCTATCCGTGCCAGATTCACCATTGGATCGAAGTGGAATCGCCCGCGCTGGAAGGCGCGCCGCAGCAGACCACGGCGGGTCGCGATGCGGCGTTCCGCTTCTCGTGCGACTTCAACCGGCTTTACGGAAAAATCGTGATGCACTTCTCGCTGCGCACGCTCTCGGATGGCGTGAAGGCGGAACGCTTTGAGCAGTTCAAAACGAAGATCCGCGAAATCTGGCCAGCCACTTTTCTCCACGTCGTGCTCCCGCTCGGCGTCATCATGTCGCGTCGCAATCGCGCTGCCGGGAATCTGCTCCCGGTCATCGTGCCGCAAGTGAAGCGGAGGACTCCGAACGATGCGCCCGAGCCGGAGCCGGAGCCGGAGGATTTCACGCTCCCTGCCGAACCGGTGCCCGCGCTGCTGAATGGCGCGAGCGTATCGAGGGAGGAAGACGCCGAATCCCCGGAACCGGTCGCGATCGAGTCCGAGAGCGTGCCCATGGCGAGGCGGACTGACACGGCGCGTTCCGCCGCCGCGATCGGCGATTTCACGAGCGCGGTATCTTCCCAAACGCGCGGCAAACGGAAGCGTCGTCGCTCCAAAAGTGGCGGCTGGAAAAAAGGTCTGCGCATCGGCCTCTACATCATCGTCGCGCTCGTCGTGATGTATTTTCTCGTCATCATGAATCTGCAGAAAGGGTAGGCGTCATGGAGCGGCGGGACGCACGCTGCTCCATGACGCCTCCCGTCAGTCCCGCACTGATGCACGGGCCACCGGATTGAGCTTCGCAGAATCCCCGCGCGCTGGCAGCGTGCCGCGCTCATGGACCAATCTGTCTCCGTTGATTCATCAAGCACGGGATTTCTCGCCTGGTGGAGGCGCACTCCGCTTTACCTGCGCATCATCGGCGGGCTGGTGCTGGGCGTCATCGCCGGGCTC
>JANLQB010000318.1:0-1622 GCA_031367565.1 Verrucomicrobiota bacterium | reverse complement strand
GCGCTGCTTCTGTTCCTCCGGTGTCTTCGTCGGCCCACCCGAGCCCATGACCCAGAGCTGCGGATGCACATTTTGCCGTTTGAAAACTTCGAGCATCGTGCGCAGCACCGGGTCACGCGGATCGGTCGGCGACCACCACGCTGTCACCTTCACGCCCTGCTTTTTCATCGCCTCAATTTCCGCATCGAAAGTCGGAATATCCTTCGCGCGCCAGTCATAGACAAAGCGTTGGAAGCCCAGCTTCGCCAGCATCGCCGCCCGCTCTTCGGGTCCGCGCATTTTCGCGTCGAAAGGCACGGCGCACCACGCGTGTAGATTTTCCAGCGCGAAGAGTTCATTCGGATCGGTCGCGCCCGCAGGCATCTGCGCGAGCGCGATGAGCGTGAGGATGAGCAGTGGAAGTTTTTTCATGGGAGATCGTGGGGCGGACATACGGAGCGTGTATCGCCCCGATGGATAAAGCCGAATCTCGCGATTTGCTTTGCGCCCTTGGTTTCCGGCGACGCCGAAGCGTCAGGAAAGAAAAAGCGGCGCGGCGAGGTCGAAGCCGAGAAGACCGGTGCGCCTATTGCGCGCTCACTTCGCCCGTCTCTTCGCCGTGCAAATACGCCAGCGTTTCTCCCACCAGGAAAAGCGAACCAGCGACGAGGATCGGGTCGGGGAAAGCGTTCGCGCGGCCAAGAGCGTGGCCGAGGTTTGACGACGGGGCACACGGAAAATCCGGCGCGATGCTGTGGACGATTTTACAGATTTCTTCCGCAGATGTGCTGCGCGGATTTTGCACGGTGACGGCGATGACTCGGGCGGCAATGGGAAGAATCGTCTCGCAGATGCCGCGTAGATTTTTGTCCTGAAGGATGCCGAGCACGAGCGTCGCTTTCGTTTCGCCGAAGACTTCGCGCCATGTTTTCACGAGGCAGCGGGCGGCGGCGGGATTGTGCGCGCCGTCCACGACGATGCGTTCACCGAGGCGCTGGAAACGACCGGGCCAGGTGACGCTCGCGAGGCCGCGCGTGATCGCTTCGAGCGGGATGTCGAGCCGGGCGTGATCGAGCGCGTGGATGGCGAGCGCGGCGTTCCAGCGCTGGTATTCGCCTTCGAGTCCGACCGGCACGTTTTCGATCGGGCCGTGGACTTCGTGCAGCAGCGCGCGACGCTGAAAGGCGATGTGTTTGATAACGGTGGCGACTTCGTCCGGCTGCGGCGCGGTGACGACGGGGACGACGGGTTTGATGATGCCCGATTTTTCGGCGGCGATCTCCGCGAGCGTCGCGCCGAGCCAGCGTTCGTGATCGAGGTCGATCGGCGTGAGGACCGAGACGAGCGGCGTGACGATATTCGTGGAATCGAGACGGCCGCCCATGCCGGTTTCCAGCACGACGACATCCGTGTGCGCAGCTTGGAAATGCGCGAGCGCGAGCGCGGTCGTGATTTCAAAAAAAGTCGGCGCGGGATTCCAGTCGGCGGAGATTTTTCGGATTGTTGAAAGGCGCGCGGCGACTTCTTCTTCGCCGATCAGTTCGCCATTCACGCGGATGCGTTCGCGGAAGGTGATGAGATGCGGCGAGGTAAAAAGGCCGGTCTTCAAGCCCGCCGCGCGGCAGATGGAATCGAGCATCGCG
>JANLQB010000236.1:0-1706 GCA_031367565.1 Verrucomicrobiota bacterium | reverse complement strand
CGGATTTGCCCGGCGCAGCGAAGGCGCTCAGCCCATCGCCAAAGGTCACCTCCACGCCGTCCGCGATGTTCAGCGCGGCCAGCGTCTGGCTCGCGTGGATGTTCACGGTCGCGTGCGCGTTGAGCGTCGAGGCTCCGGTGCCCAGCGCGCTGTTCAGATTGGTCGCGCCGTCGTCCGCATTCAGCGTGTCGTAGGTCTGCGCGCCGGCGAGGGTGAGCGTGCCGGGGCCGGTCTTCGTCAGCGTGCCCGCCCCGCCGATCGCGTGGTTCAGGATCACGCCGCCGACGGTCGCATTGGCCCCGCCCACGGCGACGGTGAGACCGGCCCCGCTCAAGGCCAGCGCGGGGCCATTGAGGCTGAGCGTGGAGGTTGGCTGATCGTCCAGATTGAAGACCACGAGGCCAGTCCCGGGAAGGGTCACGTTGCTGATCGTCAGCGTTCCGCTGAATCGGTTGTTCAGCCCGCCGCCATCGTTCAGCGTCACCGCGTTGGCCAGCGCCAGATCGCCGGCGGCGTTTTTGATCAGCTTTCCGCCGCTGCTGACCGCGATGGCCCCGCTGCCGAGATTGGCCTGGGTGTTGTAAAAAGTCCGGCCGCCGGTGAGCACCCAGGATTGCGTATCGGCGGTCGTGCCACCGCCGAGGATGAACTCCCCGGTGTTTCTGGAGATCGTGCCAGTGCCGGTGATGTTCCGGTTGAAAACCCCGGTCATGTTGAACGCCACCACGGAGTTGTTCACGATGTCGCTCGCGAAGCCGGTGTAAAAACCGGGCATCTCAAATTTCAGCGTGCCGCTGCTGATCGTGGTCAGGCCGGTGTAGGCGGCGTTGCCGGAGAGCGTGGCCGTGCCCGCCCCGGTCTTGGTGAGGGTGGCCGCGTTGCTGCCGAGGTTCGCGCTGATGGTGCCCGTATCGGTCAGGGCATAGGAGTCGCTCGTCAGGGTTCCCGCGCCGGAAATGGTCCCGCTGGAGAGCGTGACCGCGCCGACGGTGTCGGTATTGGGCACAGCGAGCGTGCCGCCGTTCACCAGCACCGGGGCCGTGTCCGCGATCGAATCGGCAGGATGTCCGAGGGTCAGGACGCCCGCGTAGATGATCGTCGCGCCGGTGTAGGTGTTCGAGGCCGCAAAGACCACGTTGCTGTTCTGGATGATCGCCACGCCATTCGCGCCGCCATTGCCGCTGCTCGAGATCACGCCATTGAAGGTGACGGTCCTGCCGTTGTTGCCTGCGATCTGCAATTGCGTCGTCCCCGCGAGGTCGATCGGCGTCGTTGGGCTGAAGACCAGGTCGCCGTTCGTGGGATTGATCTCGGCCTTGCCGCTGGCCCCGCCGTTGAGTGTCAGCGTCTGTCCGCTGTCGAGGTTGAAGGTCTGCGTGACGAAGGAATTATTCTCGATCCGCGGGAAGCTGCCGCCCAACTCGGAGAGCGTGAAACCATTTCCCGTGACGATGAATGCCGTGTCGTTCGAGAGCGCGCCATCGACGCCCGTGCCGGCGGCGTCGCTGTCCTGAAACGCGAGGCGATTCCCGACGTAAGCGACGAGGTTGTTGTGCGCGGTGA
This sequence comes from Verrucomicrobiota bacterium, assembly GCA_031367565.1. GTDB lineage: Bacteria > Verrucomicrobiota > Verrucomicrobiia > Chthoniobacterales > Chthoniobacteraceae > JANLQB01. The sequence continues at coordinate 143 of JANLQB010000236.1, read as the reverse complement.
CCGCGCCGACCGCGCCGGCGGCTTGGTAGTTTCGGCCCAGGAATAGATTTCGTTCCCCGGCCGCGGGGCCGGTGCCCGCCCAGTTTCCGGCGCTGCTCCAGTGGTTATTGCCAGCCGTTCCGAGCCAGCCGGTGGCCACCGAG
>JANLQB010000226.1:0-3808 GCA_031367565.1 Verrucomicrobiota bacterium | reverse complement strand
GCCTGAAAAAGTCGTGCCCATTTTCGGAGCTTCCGATGGCACGAACACGCCGCTCCGCTGGCTCAGCCACGTGAATTTTCCCGCGAGCGCGGGCTGGAAAACGACGGGCGATTCCGACTGCTCCACCCCGAGTTGATCCTTTGCGACCATCTCGCGCGCGAAGCGCAACTCGAGTGTGGTGGATGGCGCGAGAACTTCGTCTTCGAGCATCAGTTCGACATCGGGCGCGGCCCACGACGAGGCGGACAGCAGGATGGAAATGCCGAGAACGGCGCAGCGACGGAGAGATTGGGTCAGTTTCATGGGGTCTCCTTGAGATGGCGAAATGTAGCAGGCTCCGCTGCGCCGCGGAAGGTTCGTGTGGTGCGGTTTCGGGCGCGAAGCGGATGCGTGCTGGCCGAAAAAGAAGCCGTTGATTCTTTGGCGTGCCGCGCTCCACTCTTCACCCCAACATTTCAACTGCGACACCCATGCAAGATTTCACAGCAGGCGCACTCTCAGCCACTCCGACTCGCGCAACCACCTGCGGCGACCCGGTGTTCGACCAGCGGATCAAGGATCTCGTCCGCGACTGGGGCTGCGATGTGCCGCCGGAGCTCATTGAGGGAATCATGATCACCGCACTGAAATATGCGCGCGACAAGATCGGCGTCGCGGACATGAAGCTCGCGAACCGTTCGCTGAACGAACTGCGCTACGCTGCGCGCACTTTCGCACCGTATCGGCACATGCGGAAAGTGTGCGTCTTCGGCAGCGCGCGCACGGCGCCGGATGCGGGCGAGTTTATCGCGGCGGAAGAGTTCACGCGGAAGATGCGCGAGCACGGCTACATGACGATCACCGGCGGCGGCGACGGAATCATGGGCGCGGCGCAGCGCGGAGCGGGGCGCGATTTTTCGTTTGGGCTGAACATCCGGCTGCCGTTTGAGCAGCGCGCGAATGAGACGATCCATGGCGACGACAAGCTGATAAACTTCAACTATTTCTTTACGCGAAAGCTGAACTTCGTGAAGGAATCCCACGCGATCGTGCTCTTCCCCGGCGGCTTCGGCACGATGGATGAAGGTTTCGAAGTCCTCACGCTCATGCAGACGGGAAAGGCGCGCATCTTCCCGCTCGTGCTCGTGGATAAACCGGGCGGCTCCTATTGGAAAACGCTCTTCAGTTTCATCACCGAATACCTGCTAAAGCTCGGCCTCATTTCGCAGGATGATTTCCATCTCTTTTACGGTGCGACCGATGTGGACGACGCCATCGCGCACATCCAGCAGTTTTACAAAATCTACCGCTCCTACCGCTGGGTGGGAAACCGCATGGTCGTGCGGCTCACGCAGCGGATCACGGAGGCCTCGGTGAAAAAGCTAAACGAGGATTTTACCGACGTGATTTCGACCGGTGCGATCGTGCAGACGACGGCTTTACCGGAAGAAGCGAACGAGCCCGAAATCGCCGATCTGCCGCGGCTCGTTTTCACACCGCACCGGCGCAATTTCGGCCGCATCCGCAGTTTGATCGACGGGATCAATTTATCCGAAACGGCCTAACGGGCGCTGTCGATGAGCGACAGTGCAGATGATGTAAGACAAATGATTACACCAATATCGGCGCATCCGCTCTAGCGTCCCCGATGAGCTTCAGTCAATTTGCACTCTTGAAAACCACTTGGCCTTCGCATCAAAAGTTTCTGGTTCGCAGGGAAGGCGCATTTTCCACCGGGTCGGATAAATCCATGGGTTTCCGCCGGTGCCTCCGAGAGCGTTGTTAGCCACTTTCCTCCCCGACGAAAGCCCGCTTCGGCATCTGGTCGAAGCGGGCTTTCCTTTTTCTGGAACCCGGCGCAATTAACGGCGAAATACTCCCGAACTCATGCACACGTTCTGCCGACTCTCCGCCGCGCTCCTCGCGCTCGTCTCCAGCGCCTTGGCGGAAGTCACGATCACTTCCACCAATTACGTCCTCGTCGGAAAATCGCGGGAAGGCCTGCCGCTCCGGCAGGCGCAGCTCGAGTGGTCGGCGCGCGTTTTTGAAACGCTCATGGGCGTGCGTCCGCCGCGCGGTCGCGTGACGCTCACGGACACTCCGAGCGGGAGCGTGCTGAGCATGAGCGGCGATACGGCGGCGCTCGTGAATACGATCCCGATGACGCCGCAGCCACCGGCGGCCGATGGCTCTTTGTGGAATCTGTCGTGGTTTGCCAATGAGCGCGCGGCGGGTGTGCGGGGCCCGACTTTCAGCGCGCTCACTCACGAAGCCGCCCACATGCAGCTCATTTTGACGGTGAATTTTCACGCCAGCGAAGCTTTGAAAGCGGTGTTCAACGGCTACGGATCATACCTGCCCGACTGGCTCGATGAAGCCGTCGCCGTCTATCACGAGCCCGAAAATCTGAAGCGGTCGCGCCGCGAGCGATTTAATCCAGCGACGCGCATTCCGCTGAAAACCTTCCTCACGATGAGCCATCCCGGCACGCCCGCCTCGCCGCAGGTCGTATCCATCGAGGCGAAGACGCCCGAGGAGGCGCGGAAAAAATTTGCCGCGTTTAAACAAAGCCAGCACGCCGCTTTACGCCAGACCGCCGAGGCGTTGAAAGCCGACTCGGTTTCCGTGGATCGCTTTTACAGCCAGGCCCTCGCCGTCATCGAATACATGACCGCGCGCGGCGGACTGCCGTTTTTTCGCTTCATGCTCGTGGGGCAAAACTCGGGAAAAACGATGGATCAGATCCTCTTTGAATGGGGGACGAAGAATCGGGAAATCGCGCAGCAACGCGCCTCGGTCGAGCGGGCAGCGGAAATGCGAAGCGCCCCGCCCCGGAAAATCGAGCCCGGCGACAAGGCCGGCCCGCCTCCACCGTGGGCAAACAAGATCGCCGGAGTCCTCGTGCGCCCTGGCGAAGCGGTGAATCAGATGCCGCCATCGGTGGACGTGATGGACGCGGACTTCGAGAATTGGATCGTAAAAAACTACCCGAAATACACGCCGTCGCTCCCGCCGTATCCGAACAAGTAAACCTCAGCCGCGTGGCTGCTTCACATCCGCGACGTATTCTGAAACGGCGCGGCGGATTTCATCCGCGACCTTTGCGCGCTGGGTGACAAAGCGCGGCGTGAACCAGGGAAAGGAGCCGATGAGATCGGGCGTCACCAGCACCTGGCCGTCGCAGTGAAGTCCAGAGCCGATGCCGATGGTGGGAATACGGACGCTTTCGGTAATGAGGCGCGCGGTATCAGTCTGGACGAGTTCCAGCAGCAGCCCGAACGCGCCCGCTTCTTCCGCCGCCCGCGCATCCGCCAGCAGGCGCTCCGCATCCTCGGGCGTCTTGCCTTTCACACGATAGCCGCCCTCGATCCGCACGCGTTGCGGCATCATGCCGATATGCGCCATCGCAGGAATTCCCGCCGCGACCAGCGCCGCGACCTGCGGCGCGTGCGAGGCACCGCCTTCGATTTTCACCGCCGCCGCTCCCGCGTCGATGAGCCGGCGCGCATTTTCCACCGCCGCCTCCGGCGTGTCGCAAGTGCCGATCGGCAGGTCCGCGAGCACCGGTGCCTTCGTGTCTGCACGCGCCACCGCGCGGGTGTGATGCACCATCTCATCCATCGTCACAAAAGTCGTGTCCGGGTAGCCGAGCACGACCATCCCGAGCGAATCGCCGACGAGCAGAATATCCGCGCCGCTTTCATCCAGCAGCCGCGCCGTCGGATAGTCATACGCCGTAAGCATGGCGATTTTTTCGCCACGCTTTTTCATCTGCGTGAAGGCTGCGACTTGCGATGTGTTTTTGGAGAGCTCGTGCGTGTTCACCGAT
>JANLQB010000210.1:0-12635 GCA_031367565.1 Verrucomicrobiota bacterium | reverse complement strand
CAGTTCGACGCCTTTACGATCGATTCCGATCGCGGCACGGATGCGGACTGGATCGTGCGTCGGCTGCGCGTCGGTGGCAAAGCCCGGATGTTTCACCAACTCGACCTGCACGTGGAGGTGGACCTCGATCCGCAGAACGATCACCCCGCTTACCGCCGCCTTACCGATGCCTATCTTTCTTGGAAATTCAGCGACGCGCTGCGGCTGACGGTCGGCAAACAAAGCGTGAAGTTTACCCTCGATGGCGCGACGTCCTCGAATAACCTGCTCACCATCGACCGCAGTAATGTGGCGAACAATCTGTGGTTCCCGACCGAGTACGTCAGCGGGATTGGCCTTAATGGGAAAAAAGGGAACTGGCAATATAACACCGGCTTTTTCAGCGGTGGAACGGAGACCAAGGAATTCGGGAATTTCGACGAGGGTCACTTCTTCCTCGCCAGCGTCGGCTACGACTTTGGCAAGGCTTTGGGCGTAAAGAAGGCGCTGGTGAGAGGCGACTATGTTTACAACGATCGCAACGCTGAGAGCAACGCCACGCGCTCCTTCGAGCACATCGGGGCACTGGTGTTCGAACTCGACAACGGGCGCTGGGGTTTCTCCGGGGAACTGGCGGGCGGTCTCGGCTATGGCACGCAAAGCGATGTCTTTGGAGCCAACGCGATGCCCTGGTTCAACATCACCGACAAGTTACAAGTCGTCGCACGTTACACCTATCTAGCTAGCGAAGACTCCAGCGATATCCGCCTTGCGCGGTACGATTCCATCGTGACTGGGTTCAAAGGAGACGAATACCACGAGATCTACGGTGGCTTGAACTACTATCTCTATAGTCACAAGATGAAGGTCCAAACCGGCCTCTCCTACGTTTCGCTCGAAGACTCCGTGGCTGGCGCGCCCGAGTATCACGGCTGGCAGTGGACGACTGGCCTGCGCATTTCCTGGTAACTAGTTTGGTTCATCCGCGAAGCCGGCATTAGAGATAATGCCGGCTTCGCTTTGTGGAGGAGACTCAGGCGAGGATGCCTTTGATAACTTGCCCTTCCACGTTGGTCAGTCGGCGATTGATGCCGTTGTGGTAAAACGTGAGCTTCTCGTGGTCGATGCCGAGCAGGTGCAGGATCGTGGCGTGGAAATCGGGGACGGTGACTTTGTTTTCCCCGACGAAATATCCGACTTCGTCGCTCGCGCCGTAGTGATAGCCGCGCTTCACTCCGGCTCCGGCGAGGAAACAGGTGAACGCCGTGGGATGATGATCGCGACCGGGCGAGCCGAGGCCCTGCGTCGCGGGGCTGCGCCCAAATTCCGTGGACCAAACGAACAGCGTATCGTCCAGCATCCCGCGCTCTTTTAGATCGCGAATGAGCGCGGCCACCGGCTGGTCCATCGTCGCCGCCTGCGTGTCGTGATTCTCCTTCACGTTCTCGTGGCCGTCCCAATTGATGCGAGGGCTGCCAAACGCGCCGCCGTTAAAAATCTGCACAAAGCGGACGCCACGTTCGAGAAGCCGTCGCGCCATCAAGCAGTTCCGCGAAAAGCCTTTGTTCGCCTCTTCGTCCACGCCGTAGAGCTTTTTTGTCGCGTCGGATTCCGTATCGAAATTCACCGCCTCGGGAATGCTCGACTGCATCCGTGCCGCCAGTTCGTACGAGCGCAGTCGCGCCGCGAAAGCACCATCGCCCGGATGCGCCTCGGCAAAATCGCGATTCATCGCCCCGAGCATCTGCATGTCAGCTTCGCGCGCCGGAGCGGTGATGTTTGCGGGCGTGTTTAAGTCCGCGATCGGCTCGCGCGAATTCGTCCGAAACGAAACGCCCTGATGATTCGCCGGGAGAAAGCCGGAGGTCCAATTGATCGACCCGCCCGCTGGCAGCCCGCGCGGATCGGGCAGCACCACGAAGGCCGGCAGATTTTCGTTCTCCGTCCCGAGCCCGTAGCTAAGCCACGCACCCATGCACGGGAAGCCATTCAGCGTAAATCCACTGTTCATCTGAAACGTCGCAGGAGTGTGATTGTTACTCTTCGCAAACATGGAGTGGATGAAACAAAGCTCGTCCGCACACCCGGCGAGATGCGGCAGCAAACTGCTTACCCACGACCCGCTTTGCCCATGCTGGCGGAACTCATAAACGCTCTTCATCAGCTTCCCCGGCTGACCAAAAAAACCGAGGTTCTCCCCCTTCCCTTCGAGTAATTTTCCATCCATCCGCTCCAACTCCGGCTTGTAGTCGAACGTATCGAGATGGCTCACCCCGCCGCAGCAAAAGATCTGCACCACCCGCTTCGCTTTCGGCGCAAAATGCGGCACTTGCGAAAATGGCAACGCCGCCCGCGCTTGCTCCCGCGCCAGCAGCCACGCCAGCGCCACGCCCCCGAGCCCGCCCGCAGTGTTCGAGAGAAAATGCCGGCGCGAAAGCAGCGGTGATGGGTCGATCAGGGGATTCATGGGGCTCTTCCGAGAAAAGAGCATCTCCTCGCCATTTCTTAGTCACATCGACCCGTGACCATTGCGAGCCGCGGGCGCCTCGTGCCCAAATTCCACTTGGGCACGCGCATTTCCCCGAAGCGGTGCTTCGCCCGGCTTCGCGTCGCCAAAGTACAACTTCGCCAACAGGGCATTCCCGAGTGGAACTTGCGCGCGAGCGTGCGAAGAGATGGAAATTTTGTAACACACTCTTGAACTTAAACACTCGACCCACCTAGTGACACCACGCACTCCTCCTTTCATGCCGCCGCCTAGTTACACCCGCATCAAGGTGGTGAAAAGTTTCGACGAGCTTGTCTCGACACCTTTCGGCGATGGCATCAACGCCCTCTGCTGGCGGCGCACGCTCACCGGCGATTTCACTGAAGTCGCGGAACACCTCGCCGTCAGCAAGGAGATCACTACCCTCGATGAAGCTTCCCTCAGAACGCTCGCATTAAGCGCCGCAGGCAGGGTCGCCATCGAAATCCTTATTGAAGATCAGCGCCTCCTTCGCGCCGCTGGTCTTTCACCTATTCTGGATTGCATCCATGCCTACCCACGCGAAGAAGAGCCCGGTCCGGTGCCGATCGATGTCTATTCCTTCCACGTCGATAGCGCCACGGTCGAAGCTGATACCTGGCTATGCAGCTATAATGAGTCCTCGTCCGAAGGCCTGCGCAATGACGAGGCCCGGCGCCGCATCGACATCCCTGAAACTCGTGCCGAACTTCTCAAGCTCTTTGGCGGCGAAGATCACGACGGCTTCCGCGAACACTTGGAAGAGAATTGCTACAACCTTCACTACGCCCCTATCCTAGGCGCGCGACCTTTCTCCTTCGGCATCGGCAACCTCTGGCGCATCGCCGTGGACTATCCCGGTAGCCCCGTCCCGCCATGTATCCACCGCGCTCCTGCGACCCTTCCCGGGCGACCGCCACGGTTGCTGCTGATCAGTTGAATGAACCCGTTCCTTTGTTTGGAACCAGCGCGCGCTTCTGCTTACCTGAAGTCCTCCATTTATGAAACACATCGCCCTGTCCCTCCTATGCGCCTGCTCCGCTGCTCTTGCGGCGAAGGCTCCCGTCAAAAGTGAACCGTTCACGGTCCGCACGGCGCTCTCGGCGACGGTGCTTCCTGATGCGGCGCTGCCGATCACCGTGGATGCCAGGCAATGGGGTGCTTTCACCATCGCGGAGATCGTGCCGCATGGGAGTGCGGTGAAGAAAGATCAGGTGCTCGTGCGTTTTGAGGATGAAGAGTTTTTGAAAAAGCTGCGCGATGCGGAGTCGGCGGCGGCGGCGGGCAAGCTGGCGCAGGCAAATGCGGAGGCGGAATTTAGTTCGGCGGAGAACGCGCTGCCGATGCAGTTGCTGGCAGCGAAGACCAAGGCGGCGGAAGCGGGGGAAGCGTGGGAGTATTTTCAAAAAGTGCGGCGCGATGCAGATGTCGCGCGGGCGAATTTGATGCTGAAGCAGACGGAGCTGCGGCTGGATGGGGAGCGCGAGGAGTTGGTGCAGCTCGAAAAAATGTACAAGGCCGATGATCTGATCGAGAACACCGAGGAGATCGTGATGAAACGACAGCGTGAAAGTGTGAAGGCGGCGGAGATTCAGTTGGAACTCGCGAAGATCGGGCACAAGCGGCAGATGGAAGTATCGCTGCCGCGCGAAGCGGTGGCGCTCGAACGGGAAGCGCTGAGCAGTGCGATCGGGATCAAGGAGCAGGAGCAAAACATCCCGCGCAGTCTGGAGCTGAGACGCATTGCGCTGGAAGACGCGCGCGTCGGCGCGAAGCGGGGCGCGGAAAACTTGGCGAAGTTGCAAGCGGAGAAAGGCCAGTTCGTCGTCAAGGCTCCGGCGGATGGTTATTTCTATTACGGCACGATGCAGGACGGACGCTGGTTGCCGGGCGATCCGTCGAAAGCGCCGGCGCTTCTGATGCCCGTCGGCCCGCGGCGTCCGTTCGCGGTGGTGGTGCCGGGCAATGCGACGATGGTTTTGGAATCGACGGTGGACGAGGCGGCGGCGCGCTCGTTGAAGGCGGATCTCGGGGGTTTCGCGAGCTTCACGGGCCGCGCGGATTTTTCGTTTCCCGTGAAGGTTTCCAGCGTCTCGCTGACGCCCGGAATTGACGGTCGCTACCGCGTGACGCTCAGCGGCCAGTTTCCCGCGGACATCCCGCTGGTCGCCGGCATGACCACCTCCGCGCAAGTCATCGCCTACCACAAAGACGCCGCGCTCACCGTCCCCGCAAAAGCCTTGAACGCTACGGACGATGGAGGCTGGGAAGTGGAAATCGAGGAGGCGGAAGGAAAGACGAAATCCGTGCCAGTGAAGCGCGGGATGACGTTTGGCGACAAAGTGGAAATCCTCTCCGGCCTCGCGGACGGTCAATCGGTCATCGTGCCGTGAGAGCGCTGCTCCTCGCGTCGTTGGTTGCGCGCGGCATCGCGTTTGGCGAAGAAATTGTGGACAGCCGCGTGCTCATTCCCAAAGAGCGCGTGACCCTCGCCGTGGTGGACGCGGCGATCACGAAAGGTGTGGATTTTTTAGTCGGGAAACAAAACGCCGATGGCTCGTTCGGCAGCGCGCGCCGCACGAAGGAGCTGAACATTTACGCCCCGCTCCCCGGTGCGCAAGATGCCTACCTCATCGGCACGAGCGGGCTCGCGATTTCCGGGCTGGTGGATTCGCACGACGCGCGGCCCGAGGTGAAAGCCGCGATCGAAAAGGCGGAGCAGTGGGCCTTCAAAAAATTCCCGACGCTCCGCCGAGCCGACGCCACGACGACTTACAACGCCTGGGGCCATGCGTATGGCTTGCGAGCCATCACGCGCCTTTACCAATCCGCCGCCGGCGACCCCGCGCGACAGTCGGCCTTGAAGGCGCTCGCGCAACAGCAAGTGGATCTCGTGAACCGCTACGAATACCTCAACGGCGGCTGGGGCTACCTGCATGTCTTCGAAAATCTGCACACGCAAAAGCCGACCGGCATCACGACTTCCTTCACCACCGCAAGCGTGCTGCTCGCCATGCACGAAGCCCGCGAGGCGATGGGCGTGACCCTCGACGAGAAGGTCGTCGAGTCATCGCTCGCGTCGATCCGTCGTCAGCAATTTCCCGATTTCACTTACGCCTATTCCCATCAGCACATGCTGGTGCCGCAGTTTGAAATCAATCGCCGCAACGGCTCCCTCGGTCGCTCGCAAGCCTGCAACGCCACGCTGCGCGCCTTCGGCGATCCGAAGATTACCGACCAGGTGCTCACGACGTGGGCGGACAATTTCATCGAGTTCGAGCACTGGCTCGACCACGGCCGTAAGAAGCCCGTCCCGCATGAATCCACCTTTCTGATCGCTGGCTATTTTTACTACTACGGCATCTACTACTTCACTGTCTCCGCGCAAAATTTGCCGAAGGAAAAACAGCGCGAACTAGCCACCAGCCTTGCGAGGATCATTCTCACGCGTCAGGAAAAAGACGGCTGCTGGTGGGACTATCCGCTCTACGACTACGGCCAGTCCTACGGCACCGGCTACGCGCTGCTCGCGCTGAAATGGTGCCGCGAAGCGATGCCGTAGCGCGCGTTGCCTATGCGGAGGCCCGGCTCCGAACGTCGTCGAGAATCGAGATCAGCGTGTCCACCTGCTGAGCGTTAAAAACCCCGGCGGCGGCCTGCGGATGGAAGTCCGTGAAGGGTGATTCGTAAAGGCGGGCGGCATCCATGCCGCCGTGCTCGGTCAGGTGATTGACGATTTCATCGAGGAATTGAATTTGGTTCGCACGCAGATTCCCTCCTGCGAGAAAAGCGCCCAAGGCGTTCTTCGCGGCCTGCCGATCCATGCCGATCAGTCCGCGCACAAAGAGCCCGAGGCCGCTACTCGACGCTTTCGCTTTCGCCAAATCCTCCGCGGTGCCGACGCCGCTCTCAGCCAGCATCCGCTCCAACTCGGCGAGGTCGGTCGCGGTGAGCGGTTCGTTGGTACGGAGTTTGTGGATGGCGATGTGGTCCTCGTGCGCTTGGAGAAAATGGCGGGCTTTGGCGCGAAAGCGTTCGTAGCTATCCGGCGCGGAAAAGCCGGGCAGCTCGAAGACCCGCTCCGCGCCCATCTGGTCTTCAAAGTCCGTGTAAATCACCTTGCGGCCTTCCTTTTTGATCAGCTGCACGAGCAGCCGCAAACGCTTCCGCGCCTGATCGAGCATCGCCACCGTCGCATCCTGCCACCATTCATCCGTCTGGATGTCCTGAATCAGCGTCATCTGCTGCTGCACCATCGGGATGGCCGACTTCTCTTCCAGCAATCCCGCGAGCGACCTCACCTGATCGCGCAACCGCGCAAAACCCGGCTCGTCACGCAGCAGCGCAAGTTGCGAATTGAGCATCAGCAAATCGAATCGCTTCGCCTCCTCGCCGTCCGTTTCGATCTGCGAAGGCAGCCCGGCCACCCGCGTCGCGATTTCGCCGAGCGCCTCGTTGCCGAGCGTTGCCCACGCATCCGCGATCGCATACTTTTCCACCAGCCGCCGGTGCGGGCGCACGATGAAATTGGCCAGATTCATCCCCACCACTTCCTCGCGCAAAAGCGCCGCGATTTCTTTCCGCAATTCCTCGGTGCTGTCCGGTCCTTCACGGACGATGGCGGATGCGCTGAGCTGTTTGTCGAGCGCGGCGATCAGTTCCAGCCTTGAAGTGAAGAGCCGTTTCCCGATCGATGCACCGAGTGAGCCATCGGTCGTCTCGGGATTTTGGCTGAAGAACTCCAGGTTCTGGCAGTAGTCGAAGACATAGAAGAACTCCTTGGGCTGGCCCGGCGCGAACAAGTCGGGGCACAGCCGCGTGCCGCGTCCGATCATCTGCCAGAATTTCGTCTTCGAGCGCACGAGCTTGAAGAACACGAGATTCACCACTTCCGGCACGTCGATGCCGGTATCGAGCATGTCCACCGAGATCGCGATGTGCGGCGCTTTGTCCTTTTGGGAAAACTTGTCGATCAAGTCCTGCGCGTACTCCGTCTTGAACGTGATGATCCGCGCGAACTCGCCCTTCAAGTGCGGGTAGTTCGCATCAAAGCGTTTCGCGATAAACTCCGCGTGCGCCTGATTCTTCGCGAAGATGATCGTCTTCCCGAGTCGATCGCCGCCCGCCACTTTCTGCCCGCGCGTCATCAGATGCTCCAGCACCATGTCCACGGTCGGTTCGTTGAAGAGCCACTTGTTCACCGCCTCCGCTTCCACGCGATCCGGGGCACCCTCCTCGTCCCATTCCAACGCGTCCCACTGCTCTTTTTCCTCCTCGGAAAGATCGTCGTATTTGATCCCCTCGCGCTGGAATTTCAGCGGCACCGACACCGCCTTCATCGGCACGAGATAACCATCCTTTACCGCGTCTTCCAGCGTGTAGGCATCGGTCGGCACGCCGCGTTCCAGATCGAAAAGTCCGTAGGTATTAAAGTCGATCTCGTCCTTCGGTGTCGCCGTCAGCCCGACCAGCAGCGAGTCGAAGTAGGCGAAGATCGCCCGATACTTTTGGTAAACCGACCGGTGCGCTTCATCGATGATCACGAGATCGAAATACCCCACGCCAAAGCGCCGCTGCCCGTCGCTCGTCCCATTGATCAGCCCCATCATCGTCGCGTAAGTCGAGGCATACACGCGTCCGTCCGTCGCCTTCTCCGTCACCAGATTCACCGGCGATGAATCCGGCAGATGCTTCTTAAATTCCCCCACCGCCTGCCGCACCAGCGCCACGCGATCCGCGAGAAAAAGCACGCGCTTCGCCCAGTTGCACCGCATCAGCACATCGCACAGCGCGATCACCGTCCGCGTTTTCCCCGCACCCGTCGCCATCACCACCAGCGCCTTTCGATCGCGATCCCTCTCAAACGCTTCTCCAATCCGCCGGATCGCTCGCGTCTGGTAATACCGCTCCACGATCCCCTCCGCGATCTCCGCCTCCGCCAGCTTCTTCCGCGAAGTCCGCCGCTGGATCATCAGCTCCAGCTCCGCCTTCGAAAAAAACCCCTGCACCTCGCGCGGCGCCTCGCACACATCGTCCCACAGCCAGTGCTCATAGCCGTTGCTGTAGAAAATCACCGGCCTCCGCCCGAACTGCGCCTCCAGACAATCCGCATACAGCTTCGCCTGCTGCTGACCCGCCAGCGCGCTCTTCCGCGACCGCTTCGCCTCCACCAGCGCCAGCGGTTTTCCGTCATCGCCCCACAACACGTAATCCACAAAACCCTTCCCCTGCGCATTCGGCATCCCCGCCACTTCGTATTCCCGATCGCGTTGCTCGTTCAGCGCCCAGCCCGCCTCCTTCAGCAGCAGGTCGATGAAATAATCCCGCGTCTCCGCCTCCGAATAATCATGCCCATCCGGCACCGCCGCATTCGCCTTCTTCACCTCCGCCAATTCCGCCCGCACCCGCACCAGCTCCGCATCCAGCGCCGTCTTATCCGAAAGCAACCCCGCCAGCTTCTCATCCCGCTCCCGCAGCTCCGCTTCCAGCCGCTGCAACTGCTCCAAAGTCTGCGTCGGCACCGCCGCAGTGGACAGAAGGTCGGAGTCAAAAGTGACGAAGTCACCCGGCTTCGCCCCGCGCGCGTAGTGTCGCGCCAGCCAGTAGCCGATGTGAAAAAGCTCCCGCACCGCCGTCAGCGCATCGAACTGCCGCACCGGCCGTGAGCTATGCACCGCATCATTCCCCAGCCGCTGAATCACGCGCGCCTTGCTGAAAATCGCCTCCCCCACCGCCGCCTTGAACGTCGGCTCATGGATCAGCGCGCTCAGATTATCCTGATACGGCAGCTTCAGCGCCGAGTCGTTTTTGAAAAGCCACGCCACCGCCAGCTCCAGCGTCCGCCGTGCATAAAAACACGCCGCCCGCGCATCGCCCATCGCCAGCACCTCCGCCCGCCCCGCCGGGTCAGCCAGCTCTGGCCACTCGGTTTTCAGGAAGGAGAAATTCGACGCGCTCACGCGGAGCGGTTTATCGGCCCCTGTGTGCTATTGCAACACCAGCACCGCCCCTTTGGAGAACCTCGAACGGTGTTTGGTTGCCCCCAATGCCGCCGCGAACCGCAGGGTTACGCGTGCGAGCGCTCGTCCGATTTTTGCAGCCCGAGATCAATCGCCCCCTCGACCAGCACACGCACCACCGGGTTGCAGCCTTTGAAAACCAGCTTTGCCAGCACCGCTTCCCCATGCTGCTCCAGCAAGGTCGCCAGCAGCGCGTTCACGAAGGAACTGTTCGCAGTCCTCACTCCGGTAAAATCCAGCGTCACCTCCTCGCAGATCGCCACGTAGGGATCGATCCGAGCGTGGCGATACTTCGATGCCTCGGCTCCATCCGCGAGGCGCGGGCCGAAATCCTCCGCAAGCGACAGGTGGTGTTTCATAGGGTGAACTTGCCACTAGCATGTCCCGTTCGCAACAGGCCAGCCTGAATCTTCGCCTCGTGCAGAAGGTGCGCGAGTGCTCGGCGAGTTTGCGCGTAAACTGAGTTTGCCATTTCCATCGCCGCTGGTAGTTTTGTCTCGGAATCTGAGAGCGGGCTCGTCCCGCCAGTAGGATCCCACCGGGAGGCTCCGCGAGGAGCCTCCCTCATTTTATATCCGCACAATCCCGTCCGGTTGCCGCGTGACGACTTTGCACACGATGGGATCGAGTCGCTTGAAATAATTCTGGCCCGACTTTTTCCGCATGTAGCTCGACGGAGCGAACTGTTGGTAGAGCAGGAAGGCGCTCACATCCACCGCCTGCACAAAATACGAATGCGCCGAGTCGCGGAAGTTTGCGTCCTCGATCACCGAGCGCACCGTCAGATTTCGATAGCCCACACCGAAGCCCTGCTGGTTCGGCACTGGATTATAGACCCGCATCCGGCGCAGCAGCGCGTTCAGTTTTTTGTCGTCCGTATGGTCGGGGAAAAGCATTCCACGGTCATCGGGGTTTTTCGGGCGGGGGAAATTGCGATGAGCCAGCGTGTTCTCAAACCGCTGGATGAGTGCCTCCCATGCACGCTCAAAGACGTTGTATCCTGCGGGCTTCGTCTGCTTGTCCACCACCACGCATACGAGACTCAGATCGGGCATGGATGCGAGCTTGTCGGCCTTTCGGCGCAGAATTTCGAGCCGCGAGTGTTTTTGGATCCGAGCCAGCGCGCCGGGATGCGAAAGCATCGCGCTGGCGTGGATTTCGTCGCGCAGTTTCAGCCCAAACTGCTGCTTCAGGTCTTGGCGAAATGCGATCAGCTCTTCCCGCGTTTGCTGCCATCGCAGTTCATGCACCACCAACCCCACGAGCACGAAGTAGCGGCTGGGTGAATTCACCATGCCTACGTCACCGCTCTCATCCACATACATCAGAAACATAGCCGCCCGTGTAGCCGCCCGGTGCCGTAATTACAGCTCCCCGCGGAAGGCGCGGTGCTGGAGGGTGGCGAAGAGCGCGTCCAGCTCCGCCAGCGACGCGCGCTGCGCCCTCTTCAGCGCCTCCACCGCCGTCACTCACCGGGCGAATTCGCGCTGTAATGGGATGGGGGGAACGACCAACATGATTTGCTCAAAGCGTCCCTTGCTCACCATTCCCTTCATTCCCGCAGTGGATGCTTCTTGAATCAGTCGCTTCCCAACAAGAATCTGCGCGTAGAGAAAGTGGGCGTCCCCGTTTACAGGGACGAACGCATTGATCTGTTGGTTGAATGCGACCTCGCGATCTGTCATCGCGGCGTTGCCGATGCACTCAGGACTTCCTGCGATGCAGGTGACCAAGATCGAACCAGCGGGCACAGTTCGCGCCACGGCCTTCCCGGACTCGGACAAGCCTTCGGTGGCTTTGGTCAGGTAGTAATGCGGTGTGTTTATGTTGTCTGACTTGATCCACTCGATGTGCGTGCCGTAGTAGCCGGGGTTTGCCCGTGGCGGTGTGTTGCCGGTGATGACTTTGCCAATTTCGCTGATGGGCTTCCGTGGCCAGCCTTTCGGGTTGGTGGTGGGGTCGCCGAAGAGGTCGAGGAAGAGGGATTGGGTGAGGGAGTCGAGTTGGGCGAGGGCGCCGCGGCGCTTGGCCCGCAACGCCTCCGCCCGGTCCAGCACCTCCGCTATCCGCCGCTGCTCCGCCAGCGGCGGCAGGGGGATTTCGAGTTTCGCCAGAAAGTTTTCGGGAACACGGCGTTGACCGGCGCTGCCGGTCATTCTTCGTTCGCCAGCGAGGCGGACGTTTCCGCGTCGCAAGAAGTGAAGCGTGTAACGGGCATCGAGTTTGTTCGCGCGCGGGCGAACGACGTGAAACTCCGTCGAACCGAAGCCCACCCGTTGAGTGAGGCGCGCTTGAACAATCTTTCCGTTCTCGAAGCACGGCGTGATTTTCGCCACGAGCACATCGCCCGATACAAACGGAGTGAAGCCTTTTGCGACTTGCGCATAAGTTCGCGTCTCCTCGTCGGTAATGCCGGCGGTTTCAGCAGAGACAGCGGACATCGGGACGAACGAGACGGCGGCGTCTGACGTGAGCGTTTCGGCAAGGCGCGGGTTCAACTCCGCGACTTCATCGAGCGCGACCTTCGGCCATTCGCCATTCGCCATTCGCCATTCGCCATTCGCCATTCGCCATTCGCCATTCGCCATTCGCCATTCGTCATTCGACCTTCAGCCTTCACTTCAGCATCCCCTCCAGTTCCTTCATGCCCTGCTGGATCTCCGCCTCCAGTTGGCCGAGGGCTTTCAGGATTTCGCCCGGCGGGCTTGAACGCCAACGGCGTTCCATCATCCAGCCCAGGGTTGCGAGGCACGAGCTACCCTGGGAACCGACCATCAAATCGAAACAACCCCAACGGGGTTGAATCCCGCGTCCCCAATCCCGCGCCGTCCGAGCGGATGGAACCCCGTTGGGGTTCATGGTTATTTTTGGGCGTGAACCCAGGGTAGCCTTCGCCGCTTCGCGGCTACGGCAACCCTGGGCTGAATGATGGAACGCCGTTGGCGTTCCCCGATGGACGTGCCGTTTCATTTCAACATGTCCTCCAGCTTTTTCATGCCGGTGGTGATTTCTTTTTCCAACGCGGCGAGGTTTTGCAAAATCGCGTCCGGCGGGCGGTGCGCGACTTCGGCGTGGACGACTTCCTGGTAGCGGTTGAGCGAGAGGTCGTAGCCCTGCGCGGCGAGGTCGGC
>JANLQB010000191.1:0-2211 GCA_031367565.1 Verrucomicrobiota bacterium | reverse complement strand
GAATCCCCACGCGCCGCCAGACTCCGCGCCGCCCACCGCTGCGTGATCCCCAGCGCCGCGCGCGCCGCCGCTTCATTCGCCGTGGAGGGAATGCACTGATCCAGCACCATCATGATGTCGCTCCCGATCGCCACCTGCGTCTCGATGCTCACCTCCGGGCTGAGCATGATCGTCTTCCCATCGATATAGCTTTGAAAAACCGCGCCCTCCTCGCTCATCGACCGCGAGTGCGGCAGCGAGAAAATCTGAAACCCACCCGAGTCTGTGAGCACCGATTTTTCCCAACGCATAAACCGGTGAATATCCCCGATGCACCGAAATACCTCCGCCCCCGGCCGCAGCAGCAGATGATAAGTATTCGCCAGCAAAATCTGCGACCCCGCCTCCGCCAGCGTCTCCGTGAGCTGCCCCTTCACCGTCGCCTGCGTGCCGACGGGCATGAAAAGCGGCGTTAGCACTTCATTGTGGAGCGTTTGAAAACGCCCCGCCCGAGCCCGCGAGCCCGTGGCCTGTGCTTCCAGACGGAATTTTAAACGAGAAGGCGTCATGAGCGGGCGGACATCGGTGGAAAGCGGAGAGTCATTTCCGCTCAGATACCGGATGGAAGCGGCGTGCGCCAAACTTTACATTACCGATTTACGCCCTGTTTCTTGTTTTCGTGTGGTTAGAGAACGAAAACTTTCACCACAACCTGACCGTCCTTTGATGACCGTGAACCTTCGAGGTCGGCTTTTAGTCCCTCTGCATTCGTTATTAGTTGGGTAGGATCGTAAATTACACACCAGAGGCGCTTGCAATCTTGATGCCGACGATAGTGCTCAATATCAATGATGAGTTCATCGCCGATTCGTTTCGCGTGTGCATGATCACGAACTATTTTTGTTTCGATAACCAAAGCATGGTCAGGTAGAAGAAAGTCCATCCTTGTGCTGGAGCCCGCATAACTTGGCGTGAACTCCTCTGGGCGAATGTCACTAATCCACGGACGAAGCAGCGCATGCAGCAAATCCTGAACATCATACTCGCTGCCGAACGATAACTGTTGCGATCCCTTTCGACGATGGATCAGAGGATGCATCGCGCGGCGGAGGCCTCGAACCACGATTTCAAGTAATTCCTCGACCTCGCTGGGTTTCGCAGGTGTGATTCGGAGATTGGGAGAAGCTGAAATCGGGATTGGCTGAACTGTCTCGCTTTGTGGCAAGACACGTCCGAAGCGATAGTAGCGAATCCCGTTGTCCTCAAGTGCTGCTTCGACTCGTTCACGCTTTTCCTTCCAAGCATCGTACTCAGGCGTACCTAGCTTAGGAGGGAGGTCCATGAACTCCTCCAGCACGCTTCCGAGAACATCCAAGCTATCGACATTTGCGTCTAGCCCTGCGCGAAAGAGCCATTCCTTCCACTTCGAGCCGTGTGCGAGGGGCGGCGGTTCACCAGGAGCGCCCGCAGATAAAAATAGAGCCTCAAGTGTTGGATGCGACCCAACCAGAACATCACCAACAACAGCGCACAGAGATTTTGAAAGGCGCATGGAATAAATCTAAACGTCCACTACCTACCAACAACAACTATCCCGATAGGGGTCGCTTCTGGAATTTCGCTCTCCGAAGTAAATTTCAAACCGCTCCTTTTCGCTGATCTCCACTCATTTCGCCGGAATGCGATGCAGGACCGGGTTTCTTTAACTGACGGGGGACGAGCTTTTGGAGAGGCACGCCTTTTTTGACGGCTCGCTTGACCGTCTTTTGAAAGCCCTCCCGCATGGCCTTGGCGCGCAGTTTTCCATCGGCTTTTAGTTTGGGATCGAGCGGCTTCGTAGAAAGCCTCCGAAAAGTATAGGCTTTCCCCTCGGGCGTCGTGATCTGGATCACGCGAACGCCTTTGCTGGTCTTGATTTTCGCGAAACTCATCAAGGACAGACTGGCCGAGTTCGGCGAGGGCGTCAACGGAGGGGTGCAGGGCAATCGCATCATAATGTGAAGATTCCCGCGCGTGCGACCGCGTCGAAAAACCTGTCATTCTGAGGCACGAAGAATCTCTGACTATAGCGGGCGGAGGCGGAGCGGAGCCGCAGTAGTGGTGCGCTCCGCGCCGCCTCCGCCCTCGGAAAAAGTCAGAGGTTCTTCGTGCCTCAGAATGACAGGCTGGGACGATGCACCGCTGCGCGAGCGCGGGCGGAAGCTGCGCATCGACCACAAACTTCACGCGACA
>JANLQB010000190.1:0-3187 GCA_031367565.1 Verrucomicrobiota bacterium | reverse complement strand
CGTCGGCGCCGGGGCTGGCGGAAGCTCGTCGATGGACGGTGCGAACATCCTCAAGCCCGCGCTGGCGCGTGGCAGCATCAGGCTCATCGGGGCGACCACGACGGCGGAGTATCGGCGCGACATCGAACGCGACCCGGCGCTGGAACGGCGCTTCCAGGCGGTGTGGGTCGAGGAACCGACGCGCGACGAGGCGGTGGAGATTCTGTGCGGCTTGCGGGCGCGCTTTGAGGAGCACCACGGCATTCAAATCGAGCCCGACGCATTGGAGGCCGCCGTGGATTTGTCCATCCGCTACATCCACGACTTCCGGTTGCCGGACAAGGCCATCGACCTGGTGGATCAGGCGTGCGCGATGGCGATGCTACGTTCGTTTTCAAAATCGGCCGAGAAGCCCCGTGCGAAAAAGAAGGCCATCGACAGGAATGACGTCGCCGCGGCTGTGGCTGAACGCTGCAAGCTTCCCGTCGCGCAGCTCGCCGGCAATGAACGTGAGAGACTGCTGCGCATCGAGGCGACGCTGGACGAGCGGGTGAAAGGCCAGTCGCAGGCGATCAGCGCGGTGGCCGATGCGGTCCGAGTGGCACGCTCCGGCATGAAAGACCCGAGCAAGCCGACGGCGGTGCTCCTTTTCGCCGGCCCGACGGGCACCGGCAAAACGGAACTGGCCAAGGCGCTCGCGGAATTCCTGTTCGGCTCGGACGCGAGCCTGCTGCGCTTCGACATGAGCGAATACATGGAGGAGCACTCCGTCTCGAAGCTCATCGGTTCGCCGCCGGGCTACATCGGACACAACGAAGGCGGCAGACTCACCGATGCGGTGCGCGCCAAGCCATACAGCGTCATCCTGTTCGACGAAGTGGAGAAGGCGCATCCCCGCGTCCTCGATCTCTTTCTTCAGGTCTTCGACGAGGGCACGCTTACCGACTCACGCGGACGAAAGGCGAGCTTCCGGGAGACCGTCATCATCCTCACGAGCAACCTCGGCAGCAGCGCCGCACCCGCCGGGAAAAAGATGGGGTTTGGAGCCGCGCCCGCTGTCGAGGCGCTCATCGCGCAGCCGCTGGCGAAAGTGATTTTGGAACGCAGCGCCGTCTTCGGGCGAGAAGTGCTGGCGGGCAGGTGCGACGAGAGCGTCGTGTTTACCTTCGGCTGAACGCCCGTATTCCGGCGTGGCCGAATAAAATTTCAATCACAAATTAGTTTCGCAGCTTGAACTCAAAGCTGTCCACCAGCGCGAGCCAGCTTGCTTCGATGATGTTATCCGAAACACCGACGGTGCCCCAATGCGACTGGCCGTCCGTCGAGTCGATGAGGACGCGGGTGCGCGCAGCGGTGCCGCTTTGGCCGTTGATGATGCGGACTTTGTAATCGTCGAGCTGGATGGCATCGATCGCGGGGTAAAAAGTCCGCAGCGCTTTGCGGAGCGCAGCGTCGAGCGCGTTCACCGGGCCGTCACCTTCGGCCACCGTGTATTCGGCGGTGCCGTTGACGCTGATCTTCACGGTCGCTTCGCATTTGTTCCAAAGTCCTTCGCCGCTCCGGCGATAGGAACAGTGATATTCCTTCAGCTCGAAAAGCGGCTGATGCAGCCCGAGCGTTTTGCGGATCAGCAGCTCGAACGAACCTTCCGCGGCTTCAAATTCGTAGCCTTCATTCTCCAGCGTCTTCACCGCCGCGAGGATACGCGCAACTTCCGGCGCACCTTTTTGAAACTCGAATCCGAGCTCCTTCGCCTTCACGAGCACATTGCTCTGCCCCGACAAATCCGACACGACCGTGACGCGTTGATTTCCCACCGTGGCGGGATCGACGTGCTCGTAGCTGCTCGCAAATTTCTGCACCGCGTGGACGTGCTGCCCGCCTTTGTGCGTAAAGGCCGCGCCGCCAACGAAAGGCGCGCGGATGTCGTGCGGCACGTTCGCGAGTTCGTCGATGAACATCGCGAGTTCGCGCAGCTTTGTGAGGTCGGAGACGACCTGGATGCCGAGCTTCAATTGAAGATTCGGGATCACGGTGATGAGGTTGCAATTCCCCACGCGCTCGCCGTAGCCGTTGATCGTGCCCTGCACTTGCACCGCACCCGCGCGCACCGCCGCGAGCGCATTCGCGACGCCCACGCCGGAGTCGTTGTGCGTGTGGATTCCGACGCCTTGCCCAAGAGTCGCGACGACTTCGCGCGTGATCGCTTCCACTTCATCCGGCAGGCAACCGCCATTCGTGTCGCACAAAACGATGAGGTCTGCGCCCGCATCGCGCGCCGTCGTGATCGTGCTCAGCGCGTAGTCGCGATCCGTTTTGAACGAGTCGAAAAAGTGCTCGGCATCGTAGAGCACTTCGCGCCCGTGCTTTTTCAAATAGGCGACCGTATCACCGATCATCGCGAGATTTTCCTCCAGCGAGACGCCGAAGATCTCCGTAACATGCAACGGCGAAGTTTTCCCCACGATGCACACGGCCGGCGTCTCCGCATCGAGCAGCAGCCTCACTTGGGGATCATCCTGCACGGCCATCTTGCCACGGCGCGTCGCGCCAAAAGCGGTGATTTTCGCATGTTTCCACGGATGCTTTTTCGCGAGCTGGAAAAATTCCGCGTCCTTCGGATTCGAGCCAGGAAAACCGCCCTCGATGTAATGCACGCCGAACTCATCGAGCCGCTCCGCCACGCGAATTTTGTCCGCCACCGAGAACGAAATACCGGTCCCTTGCGTGCCGTCGCGGAGGGTCGTGTCGTAGAGGGTGAAAGCTGGCGTTTTCATAAAAAGAAGGGGCGCTTTGGTAATGCAGTTGCGCCGGGATGGCAAGGGACGCGGCATGAAGCGGCGGGCGTCGCGCCCCTCCATGCCGCCTCACCTCAGTTCACGCTCGCCGATTGCAGCGTCACCGTACTCGTGCTCGACCGGCCCCGGTCGTCGAGCGCAACGATGCGGTAGGTGCCCGGCGAGGGCCGCCAGTGCAAGGATTCGCGGGCGGCGGTCGTGCCGAGAAAGGCTTTGTCGGCGAACCAGTAGAGCTTCGTCACATCGGCCTCGCTCCGCGCTTGCAGCGCGATCGTGCCGTTCACCTCGTCGCCCGCGCGCACCGCGTACACCTGCCCGTTGGCTGGCGAAACAATCTGCGGCGGCTTGCCCGAGCGGGCGCTCGTCTCCACGCCGGAGCCGGGCGCGAAGGGCGGCGGACGGCGGCGCGG
>JANLQB010000171.1:0-2723 GCA_031367565.1 Verrucomicrobiota bacterium | reverse complement strand
GGGACGTGTGATCGCGCGGGTTGGCGGCGCGCACGGCGGAGCCGACGCGGTCGCTGATTTTAAGGAACGCGACGCCCAAGCCGAGCGAGTCGTGGTCGCGGCCTGGGATGGCGCCGTGGTAATGCAGTCCGCCTTCGACGGAGGACTCGACGTAGTTGCGGTCGGGCGGCATCCACACTGCGTGGGCGAAGGCACCCACGCCTTGATCCTCGGAGCCGGACTCCCGCCAGATTTCCTGCTCGATGTTGGCGTAGAGCGCGTAGTTCGCGCCTCGATTGCGGGCTTCGGCTGGCGCAAGGGAGGAGCCGATGCCTGCGAGCGTGACATCGAAAATGTCCGCAAAACCATCCGTGTGATAAAGGAACCCGAACTCATAGCTGCCCGCGAGTCCGCGCTGCGAAACAACCGGCACGGCGGGAGTCCCGAGCGGCCGGGCATCGGCGCTCGTGCGCGTTGCGGACAGTTCTTCCTCCGAGGGTTGGTTGAAGCGGTAGCTCATCTCGACGACGCAGAGCGCGCCTTCGTCGGGTCGGAGCGCCCAATGGGTGCCGTGGCGATTGAATTCCGTGGAAGTCGCCGCGTTTGGCGAGTGGTCCGGCGTCAGCCCCGGCGCGACGTTTCCATCGAAGACCGCAGCTTGCATGGCGAACCCTTTGAATGGCGCGATCCGCACGCGCATGCCCGGCGCGGCATTGGGAAAAACAGGCAGCGGAAGATTCGCGCTGAACGCCTCCGGCGCTCCAAATCCGCTCTGCACGAACAAGCCGCCGTAAGCATCGAGCACCGCGAATTCCGAATCGAAAGTGATTTGCCCGACCCGCAGCGAAAAGCGGTCTTCGAAAAAGTTTTGCTCCCACCAAAGTTCGTAGAGTCGATACGTGTCGTAAGCCTCGATGTTGCTGAACGTGCCGAGGTCTCCCACGTAGTTCGCCGAGCCGTTTTCGCCGTGCGGGTAGAAGCCGTTGACGTGAAAATGACCGCCCTTCCAGCCGACGAGTTTTTCCAAATCAATGTCCGTCCCGAGATCGAGGAAGCCGTTGTAAAACACTCCGCGCTTTATCCCGCCAGAGACGGCAGCGATGGGGTCTGCCGCGTAGGTGAAATTGAAAACGACCCCGCGATCCGCGAGTTGAGTGCGTAGGCCGCCCCAATCGCCAGTGGCGTATTCCTGTTCCCAAAGCGACTGCATCTTTGGCAGAAGCGAAGGCGCAGCATCGCCCGCGCGCAGTTTCGCGCCGAAGGGCGAGAGCAGCACGAGAACGACCGTCACACTCGAAATTGCACGGCGCATGGGTGCCACGCGGTAAACACTTGCCGCAAGAGATTGGCAAGCCCGCGCACGAGCACTCCACGTTTTCAAACTGGGAATCCTCATCTCTGCCCTGCTTATTTGTGAGCGGATGAATCGGTCGGGACACTCGGCAGGATTTCGCTCTCGGCGGGTGCGGCGAAACTGCTACTGCTCGCTCCATGAGCGCCAAAGCCGACCTGCTAAAAGAAGTCCCCCTGTTCCAACTCCTCGACGAAAATGAACGCACGGAGCTGGCCGCACGGCTCGATGTCGTCCACTTTTCCGCCGGCCAATCCATTTACAATTACGGTGATCCGGGCGATGCCATCTTCGTCGTCAGCTCCGGCGAGGCCGAGGTCTTCTTCAAAAACGACACGGGCGAACGCATCGTGCTGGAACTCGCCACGCGCGGCGATTTCTTTGGCGAACTCTCCATGCTCGACAATGGCACCCGCAGCGCCTCCGTCGTGGCCACCCAGGACACCGACGCCCTGCGGCTCGACCGCGGTGATTTGGAAAAATTCCTCCAACTCCGCCCGCAGGCCGCGATGGATTTGCTCGCCGCGATGGGCCGCCGCCATCGTGTGACCGTGGAGCGGCTGCGCCACACGGCCACGCGCAATGTGAACGAAGAGCACGGCGACAACCGGACGCGAGTGCAGAAGGCGGCGGATTGGATCGCGGAGTTCGCGGGCAGCATTCCCTTTCTCCTCATCCACGTTGGCGTCTTTGCTTTCTGGCTCATCGTGAACTGGGTGCCCATTCCCGGCGTCACGCAATTCGATCCGTATCCGTTCGGCTTTCTCACTCTCGCCGTCTCTCTCGAAGCCATCTTTCTTTCCGTCTTCGTGCTCCTCAGCCAAAACCGGCAGGCCGCCAAAGACCGCATTCACGCCGACATCGAGTATGACATCAATTTGAAGGCCGAACTGGAAATCGGCCATCTCCACGAAAAGCTCGACCGCCTCACCGGCGACGTGCTCGCGCGTCTGGAACGAGTCCACAAGCTCCTCCCAAAAAACACCGATCTCGAAATCGCCGAGATGGAAATGCGCGGGCTCAACAGTCTGAACAAGGAGAAGTAACCGCCCGCGCTGCCGATCCAAAGCGCAGCATTTGCAGCGCAAGGATCACGAGCAGGACGGCGACGACGACGCGGAACCTACCGTCTCACCGACGCGCAAGCGCGCCACATCCTCGAAATCGAGTTCACCTTCCACGGAAACGGGAATACACTCGCGGTTCCCGCACAGCCCCCAAACGCAACGCGCGAACATCACCGGGCGATGGTCTGCGGTCATCGCCAATGCCCTCACCCGTCCAAACCCGATTTCCGCAAACTCGAGTGAGGGAATTTGCGGCGGTTGTCGTTGAAGGGATTGTCGATGAAGCCTTTCGCACTGTTCACATTCACTCTCGCGTTCTGGATTCG
>JANLQB010000126.1:0-3043 GCA_031367565.1 Verrucomicrobiota bacterium | reverse complement strand
CCCTGCGCGCTGCCGAGCACTTCGCGCGCTTCATTCATGGAAACGGGTTTTTCAAACTCGGCATGTACGGAAACGCTGTGCGCACGATAGACGGGGACGCGCACGCAGGTCACGGACGCTTTGAAAGTCGGGTGATGCATGATGCGGCGGCCTTCGTTTTGCATCTTCATTTCTTCCTTCGTGTAGCCGGTTTCGAGGAAGGAATCGACGTGTGGGAGCACGTTGAACGCGATCTGGTGGGGATACACTTTTTTCACGATCGGCTCACCGGCGATGACTGCCGCGATCTGACTCCGCAGCTCCTCGATCGCCTGCGCGCCCGTCCCGCTCACCGCCTGGTAGCTCGCGGCGAAGATGCGCTTCACTCGAAATTCCTTATGCAGCGGCCACAGCGCCAAGAGCGTGATCGCCGTCGTGCAGTTCGGATTCGCGATGATGCCGCGATGCTTCTTAATGTCCGCGCCGTTGATTTCCGGCACGACGAGCGGCACTTCCGCGTCCATGCGGAACGCGCTCGAGTTGTCGATCACCACCGCGCCCGCCTGCACCGCGATCGGCGCAAATTCTTTTGAAATGCCGCCGCCCGCGCTGAACAGCGCCACGTCCACGCCTTCAAAAGAATTTGCCGTCAGCTCCGTGATTGCGATCTCTTCGCCGCGAAAAGGCAGCGTTTTCCCAGCGGAGCGCGCGGAGGCGAGTAACGTCATTTTCCCCACGGGAAAACCGCGCTTCTCAAGCGTCCGCATCATCTCGATGCCGACGGCTCCAGTGGCTCCTACGATGGCGACGTGCAAATTCTTGCTCATAAAAAAGGGACGCGACTGTATTGATGCCCGCTCGCAATGCAAATCCACATCCACGTTCCCACCCAAACCCTCGACCTGCTCGAAAACGACGCGCTCGTGCGGCGCTACGTCATCTCCACTTCGCGCTTCGGACTCGGCACCGAGCCGGGCTCGAATCGCACGCCGACTGGCCGTTTCCGCATCGCGGAAAAACACGGCGATGGGGCGCCTCCGGGTGAGATTTTCATCAGCCGCGTGCCGACCGGGCGCATCGGGCAGGAGGGCGATGAAAAGGATCACGTCCAGACGCGCATCCTGTGGCTCGATGGGCTCGATCCCGAGAACGCGAACACCTTCGATCGCTACATCTACATCCACGGCACGAACGCGGAATCGCAGCTCGGAATCCCCGCGAGCTACGGCTGCGTGCGGATGAATAATGACGACGTGTGCGATCTCTACGAGCGCGTGGAAGTCGGCACGACCGTCGAGATTTGCGAAGCATGAAGCCGTTCAAATTCATTCTCAAATTTTCTCGTTGTCACGATGGCCGGAAGCACGATCATCCCGCCCACACCGCAACCCGCAAAGAAAGGAGGGGAAACCAATCACTATGAAATATCTCGCAATCATCGCACTCGCCGCCGCGGCGTTCAGCCTCGGCGCCTGCGCCTCGAAGCCAGCACCAGCGTCGTCGACCTCGTCGTCGCACGGTTACTCGAAGTAAGCTTCGGCTTACGCGGAGTCTCCGCTTTTCAAGCCAGGCCGCCCCTCGTGGGTGGCCTGGCTTTTTTGCGTTGGTTCGCGACGGGTTTGGCGCTGACGAATTCGCTCCCGCGCAAAAGGAACCGCCACGGCAAATGCGCCGCTTTGGAAATGCCGATCCGCACATCGCTTTCCACTTCGATCGGCTGCGCTGGCGCGCGAAATCCGACGCTTTTCCCCGTGCAAAGATCGCGCCTGTGGTCCGCGCCGGTGACGCCGAGAGCGATGGTGAGTTTGCCCGGCCCGGAACACAGCGCGCGCGGATGCGCGAGTTTCGTCTGCCGATGCGCCAGCCGACGCCGCGTCATTTCGTCCGCGCCGCGCGTCGGCTCGATCGCCCGGAAGAGCACGAAACCATCCGCGCTCCCACCTTTCACGAGCACGTTGAGAAGCCAGTACATGCCGTAGTTGAAATAGACATACGCCGCGCCCGGCGCGTGTTTTTCCACAAAGGCCCGCGCCGAGGGCCGCGCGAAGGTGTGACACGCTTCATCGCCCCGCTCGAAATAGGCCTCCGTCTCCACGATGATCCCGGCGCAATCATTCCACACGAGTTCGCAGCCGATCAGTTCGCGCGCACAGGTCAGCGGATCGCGTTGGAAAAAAGCTCGCTCGATCATTGCGGGACGAGGCGCGTGCCGGCGAGATCATCGTGCCATCCGCGAGAGAGTCGCGGGTTTCGCGAGCACCACGCTCCAGCGCGTGGCGGAAAAACTGCGTGCATCGGAGGAACCGACGTTCACGAACTGCGACCGGGGTTCGGCCAGACGAAAGGAAACGCCAAAGCCATCGGTTACCGCTTCACGATGGCACCGACGATCTCGACCCGGATCGGGACCTTGCGAATCATTTCCGGCACCGACGCTCCCGCCGCTGGCTCCCGCTGAAGGTTCACCTTGAGACCGTAACCTTCGCCGATTCGGGTGATGCCCACTCCGATGACCGGCGCGAGTCCACGGAACAAATCGAGCGCCTCGTTTTTCGCCGCGCGGGCATCGTTCAATGAGCAAGTGTTCATGCAAAATCCAAAGGAGCTTTGGCACACGCAGGCTTGCACAATCGAGCCGCTTTGCCAGTTCCCATCGCAGGTCACAGCGCGAGGTCCGCCTTCAGCGCATCGAGCACGGCGCGCAGCGGGTTGGCGTAGGTCAGGCCCTGGCCGTTGGCGCCGCCCTGGTCGCTGCCGGCAAAGAGCAGCGCCACGCCCCGCTTGTCCCGACCGACGATGAGCGAGCCGCTGTCGCCGCCGTCGCTGAAAGGGCCGTCGCCCGCGTCTTCGAGCGACTCGGCTACCGCATCGCCGGGCAGAGCGGCCACATTGTCATGACGAATGGTAAGACACGCCTCGTCATCCCGCGCCACACTCCGATCAATGCGATGACAATGGGTGGCATCGCCAAAGACGCGGGCCTGACTCCCGATCAGTTCCGCGCGCTGCTTTGAGCGACAGCCGCACTGCCGCAATGGCTCCAGGCAGTCCCGCCCCTCTCCAC
>JANLQB010000107.1:0-3077 GCA_031367565.1 Verrucomicrobiota bacterium | reverse complement strand
ATTCTCCCGCTTTACGGCGGATGGTCAGAGCTGGATGTGCTCGGAAAAATTGCCGGTCTGAAAAAGACAGACGGGCTGGAGTTGGTTCAGGAGACTTTCAAAGAGATCGTGAAGCCGAACGATTTCACTGCGGTGTGGGCGAAGTTTTTGCACGACGGTTTTGTGGCTGGCGAAACGCCAAAGCCGATTGCGCTCACCCTCAGCTTTGAGGCCGTTGGCAAGTTGGTTGCGGAAAAACTTCCGATTGCGGCGCTTGACGGAGATTCCTACGAAGTCGTGCTCGTCGGTGATTCCAAAGTGGACGACGGACGCTACGCGAACAACGGCTGGCTTCAGGAGTTGCCCGATCCGATCACGAAACTTGCTTGGGACAACGCGGCGCTGATCAGCCCGGCGACTGCAAAAAAACTCGGCATCGACAATGCGCCAAGTTTTTTTAAGGACCACTTCCACTACGCTCGAATCGAAATTTCCGTTGGCGATCGAAAGCTTGACCTGCCAGCGCTGGTAATTCCGGGTCATGCGGAAAACTCGATCACTATTCCGCTCGGCTACGGTCGCACCAAGGCGGGACGCGTCGGGACGGTTGGCAAGACGAGCGAGGGTTTCGTCACCGATTCGGATGAGATGACGAGCGGCGGTTTCAATGGCTACGCGCTTCGCACTTTGGCGGCTCCGTATTTCATCACGGGCGCGAAAGTCAAACTGACGGGCAAGACTTACAAACTCGGCGTCACGCAAGAGCACGGGTCGCTCGAAGGTCGCGGACCGGACATCACGCGCGAGGCGACGTTCGAAGAATTCAAGGCCGAGCCGAAGTTTGCAAAGACGATGGGGATGGATGGCCATATCCCGCGCGACGCCTCGCTTTACCAGCATCCTCCGCTCAACGACATCCATCAGTGGGCGATGGCGATAGACCTGAATACCTGCATCGGCTGCTCGGCCTGCATGGTTGCCTGTCAGGCGGAAAACAACGTGCCGATCGTTGGCAAACGTCAGGTCATCGAAGGTCGTGAAATGCACTGGCTGCGGATGGATCGCTACTTTGCGTCCACCGACGAAAATGACGCCGATCCGGAGCTAGTCTCGCAGCCGATGATGTGTCAGCACTGCGAAAACGCGCCGTGCGAAACCGTTTGTCCGGTCAACGCCACGGTCCACAGCGAGGATGGATTGAACGTCATGGCCTACAACCGCTGCATCGGCACGCGGTATTGCGCGAACAACTGTCCGTTCAAAGTTCGCCGCTTCAATTTCTTCGACTACAACGAGCGCAAGATCGCGAAACTCCGCGACTGGAATCTGACTAGCGAGCGCGGCATGGAGGATTCGCTCAAGCTTTCCAAGAATCCAAACGTCACCGTGCGCATGCGCGGCGTTATGGAGAAATGCACATTCTGCGTGCAGCGCATCCAAGAAGCGAAGATCGCAGCGAAAGTGGCGATCCGCGATCAGGGTCCGGCTCGGATTCCGGCGGATATGTTTACGTCTGCCTGTGCGCAGGTCTGCCCGACCGGAGCAATCGTTTTTGGCGACAAAAAGAACCCGGAAAGTGCCGTCTCCAAGCTGCTCGAAAACGAGCGCGGCTATCGCCTCTTTGAATACTTGAGCCTCAGTGCGCGCGTCACGTATCTCGCGCGCATCCGCAATCCGAACCCGAAAATGCCGGGCGCGGAGAAGAGCGGCAAAGCCATCAAAGGCTCGGAATATTTCCATCCTCACCACGCCGAACCGACCCATGAAGCCGCACCCGGTGCCAGCAACGGAGGGCACGCATAATGTCTGAATCCGTCGTCACACTTACGACCGCCAAGGAAATGGAGCGCATCCCGCTCGTCGATAACGCGCGCAGTTTTGCGTGGGTCACGGAAAAAGTTTCCGCGATCCCCGAGGAACGCACACGCCTTTGGTGGTGGCTCGTCTTCATCCCGTGCTCGATCCTCGCGCTCATTGGGCTGTTTTGTATCGGCTATCAGATTTCCAATGGCGTCGGCGTCTGGGGGGAAAACCATCCGAACGGCTGGGCGTGGGACATCACGAACTTCGTTTTCTGGATCGGCATCGGTCACGCGGGAACTCTGATTTCCGCGATCCTTTTTCTGACGCGCCAAAAGTGGCGCACGTCGATCAATCGCGCGGCGGAAGCGATGACGATTTTTGCGGTTATTTGCGCCGGTATTTTCCCCGGCATCCACGTTGGTCGCGTCTGGATGGCGTGGTTCCTCGCGCCGATCCCGAATGCGAACGGCATCTGGCCGAACTTCCGTTCACCGCTGCTTTGGGACGTGTTCGCCGTCTCGACGTATTTCACGGTTTCCGCGCTCTTCTGGTACACCGGCCTCGTGCCCGATCTCGCCACGCTGCGCGATCGTGCCAAATCCCGCGTCTCGCGTTTTATCTACGGCATCTTCGCCCTCGGCTGGCGCGGATCGAACCGCAACTGGCGGCATTACGAAATGGCCTACCTGCTTCTCGCGGGTCTCTCCACGCCGCTCGTGCTTTCGGTTCACTCGGTCGTGTCCTTCGACTTCGCCACCTCCATCCTCCCCGGTTGGCACACGACGATCTTCCCACCATATTTCGTTGCGGGTGCGATCTTCGGCGGCTTCGCGATGGTGCTCACCATTTTGCTCCCTGCGCGTCTGCTTTATCCACAACTCAGCGATCTCATCACCCGGCAACATGTGGACAAGATGGCCAAGATCATCCTGCTCACCGGTTCGATCGTCGGTTACGCGTATTTGATGGAGCTGTTCATCGCCTACTACGGTGCGAACAAATACGAACTCTTCACTTTCCTCCGCGCCCGCGCTGGCATCAATAACTCCGGTTGGTACGCTTGGGCTTACTACTGCATGATGTTCTGCAACGTCATCTCGCCGCAGATTTTCTGGTCGAAGAAAATGCGCGCCAATTACTGGGTCGTTTTCGCGGTCTGCATGTTTGTCAACGCAGGCATGTGGTTCGAGCGCTTCGTCATCATCGTCACCTCGCTCGCGCAGGATTTCCTCCCGTCTTCATGGGGCCATTACACGCCATCGTGGGTCGAGATTTGGACCTTCATCGGCACGTTC
>JANLQB010000097.1:0-6034 GCA_031367565.1 Verrucomicrobiota bacterium | reverse complement strand
CCCATGCACCGCGCTGGAATCCCTGCCAGTTGAGTCCGAGGAAAAAGGGACGTTCCCCCCGGCAGACGTGGCAAAGCTTGTCAGTGTGGCGGATGGCGATTGGAAGGGCGCGATCCTGCTCGCCTACTACACCGGCGCGCGACTCCGCGATGTGTCGAACATGCGTTGGAGCGCGGTGGATTTGAAGCGGCAGACGCTCACCTTCACACCCAGCAAGACGGGGAAGGCTGTGACCGTTCCCCTTCACCTGGACCTTGAAGCCCATTTGCTGAAATCGCCCGGCATCGGCAAGGCGCTATTGTTCCCGTCGCTCGCGGGCAAACGCACGGGCGGCAAGAGCGGCCTGAGCGGGCGATTCTCTGCGGTCATGGCGCGCGCGCAGATTGAGGGAACGGTGAACCGCGAGGGACTGCGCTCGCGCACGAGCCTGAGTTTTCACAGCTTGCGACACTCCTTCAATAGCGCGATGGCGAATGCAGGCGTGAGTCAGGAAATCCGGCAGAAGCTCACCGGCCATGCGAGCGCGGAAATGAACACGGTTTACACGCATCACGAGCTTGCACCGCTGCGGGCGGCAATCGCGGCGATTCCGGGCATCGGCGGGAAGTGAGCGAGTGGCGCACACGCTAGCTATCGCGTCGTGTCGGAAGTGTCCTAGTTTGAATTCTCGCGTTTCAGTTTCTCAGAACTTTTTCTGATTTCGGTCGCGAGTTGCGCAGCCAGTGTCGCGGCGGGTTTGTCTTTCTCACTGGCGACTTCGACCTGCTTCCATGCCGAAATTTCATCACGCCGTTGCTGTTCGATTAGGTTGTTGCCCTTACCTGCCCAATACTCTTTTCGAGTCGGTCGGTGTGAACAAAACGTTAGGGAAGTCGCGATTACGAACATAAGAGCCACACCGGCAATGGCAATAATGGAGAATGGTCCGTCGTCTCTCATCTTTAAGCGCAGTCTTCGATGTCGTCTTTCGGCTCGATGACAAATCTTTCCTGCGGATTCTGCTTTTGTGAGGGACCAATTTTCTGAATCGGTCCTTCTTCGGTATAGAGAGGAGCGAGCGCGCTAAATTCGCGACCGAAGGCGAGAGTAACAGGAAAATCTCCGTGTTTTTCTATAAGAATTTGCAAAGCTTTAATGAGGTCGGAGGCGTTCATAAGTTTTTGGCTGCTGAGGCAATGGCAACTTTAACTGCGGTTTCCGGTGAATTCACAGGAGGCTCATCCC
Organism: Verrucomicrobiota bacterium; assembly: GCA_031367565.1. GTDB lineage: Bacteria > Verrucomicrobiota > Verrucomicrobiia > Chthoniobacterales > Chthoniobacteraceae > JANLQB01. The sequence goes on along the minus strand of JANLQB010000097.1, from coordinate 4,810 downwards.
TTGATCATCTCTAACACATCCCGATCCGTCCATGCGAATTTGTCACGCCCGCCGCCATTGCTGGTGTGCAACGGGTGGTTTTGTGGAACTTCACGATGATGTAGTGGCCTTAGTGGAGTCCAACGGCCGCACGGCGCAGCGCATACTTAAACGAGAAAACTTTTCCAATGCTCTTCCGCTACAATCTGGATTCCGCCGGGATTGTCTCGCAATTCAAGCGCACGCTGAATCTTTCTGCCATAGCTGGAAAACTTCCAATCCTTGCTAGCGAAGAATCCGATGACTAAATACTGGGTGCCATGGCGGGGGGTGTCGTTGAAAGTTCCGCCCCGTGCCTTGATCGCTTCTACTACCTTCGTGCGACCGCCGAAGGCAAATTTGCCAGTCACGCAAAACTCGCGGCCCGTGAAGTCAACGACGGCGGGCGCGGGGTTATCCAAGGGAAGCGCCGTGGCGGTGTCTTCTGCCAGTGCGACATTTCCATCGGTCCCGCCTCCAACAATTTCGCGCATGATTGCGGCCAAATCCTCTCGTTCTTCCTCATCCACTACACCATCGGCAAAGATTGTTTCCAAGCGCGCGAGGATTTCGCCAAAAGGCCACGGCGTCTCCGAAGTTGTGTGCGCTTTCACCCATTCGTGAAAAAAGCGGGCTTCATCGTCACTCACGACGCCATCACAGAGAATGCCTTTGCAGACTCCCGCCAGTTGGTCGAATGCCTTCGACAGATTGTTTTCGCGGAGAAACCCAAATCGCGCGACGGGCTGGCCGTTCGCGTCATTCAACACATATTTCATACTTTCGGGGTTATCGCTTTTACGGGCATTTGTCGCGCTCTGATTTACGCGGTGAAGCAAAGCCCCGTGTAAGACGTGCAACTCGTGCAAGACGCCAGCGAACGCCATTGACATCCTGAGATGCTTTATGATAGATGTTCCTATCACAATGAAAACCGCCACTGTCGCCGACCTTCGCAATCATTTCCGCCGGGTGTCCGCTTGGATCGAGAACGGCGAGGCGGTCGAAATTATCAAGCGCGGGCGGGCTTTTGCCCGACTCGTGCCAGCGGAGAAGCAGACACCGGCGAAATTTGATCCGATCGCCCATGCGAGACGCCGGAAAGAAACTTGGGGCAACCGGATTTTCAGCGTGGCGGAAGTGAAGGCGATGCGCGCCGCGGAGTTGGAAGGCGAGGAAGGATGACCGTCTATCCCGACACGTCCTTTCTTTGCGCGCTTTACCGGCAACAGGACAACACCAAAGAGGCGGACGCATATCGCGCTTCGATGAAAGGCCCGCTGCCCGTCGCGGCGCTCGTGCTTTACGAATTTCGCCAGTCGGTGCGCTGGCATACTTGGCTGAATCGGAAGGATGCGAGCAAAGGCTACGGAGAAAGGGAGGGTGCGGGGATGCTGGCGGATTTGCAGAGCGACGTGGCCAGCGGCCTTGTGCAAATCATGCCGGTGGAATGGGCGGGTGTTATCAGCAAGGCGGAGCAGCTATCGGCACAGCACACCGGCACGGGTGGGTATCGCGGCTTCGATATTCTCCATGTCGCGACCGCGCTCGAGTTGGGCGCGAAAGTGTTCCTGACCTTCGATGGGAATCAGGCGGAACTGGCAAAGGCCGTGGGCTTGAAGGTGAAACCCTGAGAGTCGCCAGTAAAGGAAAAGGCGCGCAAGCCGGAAGGATCACGGCTCGGTTGCCCGAAACTTCTAAAGACATTTTTTAGTGGGAAATCCGAATCGCGAATCAGGCGCTACGTTGGCACCCTATGAGCAAACCAAACATCGAACGCTATGAATGGGACTTTGATAGCTGTCCCGACGATCAACTTGAATTGTGCTTTGAATATGAGCGCGCCCGCAGTTCAGCGGGGCAACACGAAATCAAGGAGGCAGAAGATTGGCGGCGACACGGCATGAGATGGGCGTGCGACAAAGATCGCGAAGACCAGCGGCACATTAAATGGTATGTTGAGCCACAATGGTTTGACCAAGTGGAAGGGGCGACTTTCGACGACTACTGGAAACAAATTGCGGAAGATAATTACCCGATGCACGCCGTGGCGCTATACCCGGAGTTCCCACGCACACCTTACCTTGCCATCCTGGAGCCGGAGCGAAGCCGACGGTTCGCGCTAATCAAAGCTGCCGGAGTCAATCCCGTTTGCGCGTCAGACGATGGGCTATCGGAAGACTTTCGCAAGAAACATGGCGACCATGACCGGAGTTGGTTTCAAGAGGGGTTCGGTGATCTCAGTGCCGAATTTCCAAAACTGGACTGCGATGGTGTGAGCCATCACGGAAGCTCATACGTTTCCGATGGAAGATCGGTGATTTGCAAGGATATGCAGGCGACATTTGCGGCGTTCCGCTTCGACTGGACTTGCAGCGATCAAATCTTCATTGACGCTCTCAGAGCATGGCTGGACAAAAATCGTGACCGCACCGTGAAAATTCGCGACGCGCGAGGCGGTGGAAGTGAAAGCCGAAAGTTTGAAGCTTATTTGAATCAGCTAGGTGCGTGGCGGCTATTGAATTTTCCAATGACGTGGAAGGAGGCAGTAGATCACACGCAGGCGATACGCGACGACCACGAGCCTCTGTATTCAGAGCAACCGGCTTGGATAACAGCACGAAACAAAGCCGATGCTTTCCTTGGAAGGTCTAATCTCTAAAGAATCTTTTTAGCGGGAAATCAAAACTCGCAGGGCCATCGCATGATGCGCCCATGTTAAAAGACACTATCTACAAATCAGGCGGAAACGCCCCGCAAGCTGGCCCGGCAGACCTTGCGAAGTCATCCACCGAAAGGCGACTCGCCCGTCTCGAATCATTACTCGCGGAGAGGCAGGCAGGTTTGCCGGTATGGGTCCGCTCTCCTAAGTCCGGCCCGGAACACTTCACGGGATTCTCCCGCGCGAAGTTATATGAGGGCGCGGCAAAAGGACACTTTCGCAGTGTCTCGATTCGCGAGCCGGGGCAACTCAAAGGGACGCGGCTTTTCCACCTCGCGAGCATCTTGGCTTTCATCGAATCGAACGAAGTGGAAGCGGGACCTCGCGCATGATGACCATTGCCGAAGCAAAACAGCGGCTCACGATCCCGGCGCTATGGGTGCGACTCGACTTGCCGGGACAGCCGAAGGCATCGTGCAAGAGCCCGTTCCGTGAAGACCGGCGGGCGAGCTTTTCCGTCTCGGTAGATGGGATGCTATTCAACGATTTCGCCACAGGTGAGGCGGGCGATGGGGTGGACTTCTTGCGATTGGCGACGGGACTTTCCCGCGAAGGCGCTTGCCGAAAATTCATCGAACTCGCGGGCGGTGGCTACCACGAGGCAAAGCCGCTTCCGAAGCGACCGGCGGCGGCTTCACAGGCACGCCAGAAGCCGTTACTCCCGCCGTTTCAGCGTGGGACCGGCGCGGACTTCGTGCGGCTCGCGCGGCTTCGCAATTTAAGCGTGGAAGGGCTGCAACTCGCCAGCGCGCGCGGGCTGCTTTGGTTTGGGAACCGGCTCGGTGTCGATGCGTGGATTGTGTGCGACGGCGCGCGCGTGAATGCACAGGCACGGCGGATGGATGGCGGGACGTGGGGACATTTCGACGGGAACCCAAAGGCATGGACTTTCGGCGGCTCGTGGGCGAGCTGGTCCATCGGTGCGGAGGAAGCGAAATCATTTCCGAAGGTGGCGCTCGTGGAAGGTGGCGGGGATTTACTCGCGGCCTGCCACTTCATCCACTGCGAAAGCCGGGAGCAGGACGTTGCGCCTGTGGCGATGCTGGGGGCTTCGCAGCGGATTCACGAAGACGCCTTGCCGCTTTTCGCAGGCAAACGCATCCGGCTTTTTCCGCACCTAGATACAGCGGGGCAGGACGCGGCGGAACGATGGACGCGGCAGCTTGAATCTGTAGGCGCAGAGGTGGACGGATTCGACTTCACCGGACTGCACCGAACGGACGGCACACCTATCGGAGACTTGAACGACCTCGCTTCGATTTCCGCAGATGATTTCGAGACGGAGCGGGAAACATGGGCGGTGATGCCATGAGCGCGAGAATACGCAGCTACAAGCCCGGCGAGACGGCGAAAGGGCAGGGCGGACATTCTCGCAAAGGTGCGGAGCATTCCGGCGACGAAACCGAAGCGAAGCCGTTCCCGCTTCATTGCCTCCCGCCGTCCGTGGTAGCGATGGCGTGCGCAATCGCGGAGACGGAGCGGACCCCGGCGAGTCTCGCGGGATGTTGCACGCTGGGGATTCTGTCGGCGTCCATCGGCGCGGGCTTGCGTGTGCGGAGCGGCCCGGATCGTTTTACGCGCGGCAATCTCTATCTCGTGGCGAGCGCGGAATCCGGCAGCGGCAAGTCGGAAACTTTTCGCCATGCGGCCCGGCCTTTCGCCGATTTTGAAGACGAGCTGATTGAACGATGGAAGGCATCCGTGCTGCCGGGGCTTGCGGCGGAGAAAGACATTTTAGAAGTCGAAATGGGGAAGCTTCGGAAATTGATCGCCGGTGACAAAAGTGGGGGCAGTCGCGATGAATTGAAAGCCCAGCTTGAACAAAAAAAGGCGGCACTCGCACAGGTGGACGCCGCCATGATTGCGCCCGTATTTTCCGTGGAAGACGTGACCACGGAACGGCTCGCGGTGCTTTTAGGCGAGCGTGGGGAGACGCTGGCGAGCATCTCCCCGGATGCGGGCGCGATTGTGAACAATTTGCTGGGGCGATACTCGAAACTCGATCGCACGGACGAAGGAATCTATCTGAAGGCATACAGCGGAGACTATTGCCGCGTGGACCGCATGGGC
>JANLQB010000078.1:0-3247 GCA_031367565.1 Verrucomicrobiota bacterium | reverse complement strand
GCACCTACAGCGATCTCGCCCACGCTTCCAAACCGGGCCGCCCGATCTACGAAATCGCCTGCCGCGATCTCGGTTTGGAACCCGCTACCACGTTCTTCATCGACGATCTTCTCCCGAATATCGAGATGGCGCGCACGCTCGTTTTCCAAACGCATCACTACCACCACGAGCGGCACGGCGAATTACTCGATGCACTCGCGGGGGCAGGGATCACTTTTTGAAAACGATGTGCCCGTCCACGGCATCTGCCGTGATCGAGTCGCCCTCGCGGAAATTGCTCGCGAGGATTTCCATCGAGAGCGGATCGAGCAGCGCGCGCTGGATCGCGCGCTTGAGTGGACGCGCGCCATACACGGGATCGTAGCCTTCGCGGCCAAGGTGGACCTTGGCGGCGTCGGTCAGCGTGAGCGTGATCTTTTGCGCTTCGAGGCGTTTCACCAAACGCGCGACCTGGATCGCGACGATCTCGGTGAGATCGTCGTCGCTCAGACGATCGAAGATGATCGTCTCGTCCACGCGATTCAGGAACTCAGGCCGGAAGTGCGCGCGCAAAGCATCCATCACACGGGCCTCGCGCTGCTCGGGGTTGTCGGCGGCATCGAGGATGTATTGCGAGCCGAGGTTCGAGGTCATGATGAGCACCGTGTTTTTGAAATCGACCGTGCGGCCCTGCCCGTCGGTGATGCGTCCGTCGTCGAGCACTTGCAGCAGGACGTTGAAGACATCGGGATGCGCCTTTTCGATCTCGTCGAAAAGCACGACCGAATAAGGCTTGCGCCGCACGGCCTCGGAAAGCTGTCCACCTTCCTCAAAACCGACGTAGCCCGGAGGCGCGCCGATGAGCCGCGCGACGCTGTGTTTCTCCATGTATTCGCTCATGTCGATGCGCACCATCGCGCCCTCGTCGTCGAAGAGAAATTCGGCGAGTGCACGAGAAAGCTCGGTCTTTCCCACGCCCGTCGGCCCGAGGAAAATGAACGAGCCGATCGGCCGCGCCTCATCCTGCAAGCCTGCTCGCGCCCGCCGCACGGCGTTGCTCACGGCTTTGATCGCAGGCTTTTGACCGATGACGCGCGCCGCCAGCCGCTCCTCCATCTTGAGCAGCTTCTCGCGCTCGCCTTCGCGCAAATTCGTGACCGGGATTCCCGTCCACGCGCTCACGACTTCTGCGATATCCTCGTCGGTCACTTCCTCTTTCAGCATGTGCCGCCCGCCGCTTTCCATCTCCGCACCCTTCTTATTGTGCGCGTCGATTTGCCGCTGAATTTCCGGCAGGTGACCGTATTGAATCTCGCTCGCCTTGCCGAGTTCACCGCGGCTCTTCGCCTGATCGAGATCGGTTTTTAGTTGTTCGAGCTGTTCGTTGAGCTTCCGCGATTTGTCGATCTCGCCCTTTTCGCTCTGCCACTGCGCTTTGAGCTGATCACGCTTTTCGTGGAGATCGGCGAGTTCCTTTTCGAGCTTGGCCAGCCGCTCTTTGCTCGCGGCGTCTTTCTCTTTTTTAAGCGCCTGCCGTTCCATCTCGCGCTGCATCGTCTCGCGCTCGATCACGTCGATTTCGGTCGGCATGGATTCGAGTTCGATCTTCAAACGCGACGCGGCCTCATCCATGAGATCGACGGCTTTGTCCGGCAGAAAACGGTCGCTGATGTAGCGATGCGAAAGCACCGCGGCAGCGACGAGCGCGGCGTCCTGGATGCGCACACCGTGATGGACTTCATACCGCTCCTTCAGCCCACGCAGAATCGCGATCGTATCCTCGACGCTCGGCTCATCGACTTGCACCGGCTGGAAACGCCGCTCCAGCGCCGCGTCCTTCTCGATGTATTTGCGATATTCATCCAGCGTCGTCGCGCCGATCGTGCGCAATTCACCGCGCGCGAGCTGTGGCTTCAGCATGTTGCTCGCATCGACCGCGCCTTCGCTCGCACCCGCGCCGACGATCGTGTGCAGCTCGTCGATAAAGAGAATGATCTCTCCCTGCGAGTCCGTGACCTCTTTCAAAAACGCCTTCAGCCGATCTTCAAACTCCCCGCGAAACTTTGCGCCCGCGATCATCGAGCCGATGTCCATCGCGATGATCTTTTTGTTCTTCAAAGACTCCGGTACATCGCCGCTCACGATCCGCCGCGCGAGTCCTTCGACGATCGCGGTTTTGCCGACGCCCGGCTCGCCGATCAGCACCGGATTGTTTTTCGTCCGCCGCGAAAGCACCTGCATCGTGCGCCGGATTTCATCGTTGCGCCCGATCACCGGATCGATCTTCCCCTTCTGCGCGAGCGCCGTGAGATCGCGCCCATATTTTTCGAGCGTCTGATATTTCCCCTCGGGATTCTGATCGGTGACGCGCTGCGAACCACGCACCTGCTGGAGCGCCTGCATCAGCTTCTCGCGCGTGATACCACCCGCTTGCAACGCCGTGGACGCGGTCGTTTTCATCCGCAGCAGCGCGAGGAGATAATGCTCCGCGCTCAAATACTCGTCCTTCATCACCGCCATCTCACCTTCTGCAGCTTCGATGACATTCGAGAGCTCGCGACTAAGCTGCACATTCCCACCGTGCGCCTGCGCGCGGCGCGAAAGGTCCGCGCGCAACTTTTCCAGGATCGGCGCAGTCGCGACGCCGAGTTTATCGAGCAGAGGCCGCGTCACGCCTTCGGATTGTTCGAGAAGCGCGAGCAGCATGTGCTCGTTGGAAATCTCCGCGTGGTTTGCTTTCGAGGCGGAATCCTGCGCGGCTTGCAGTGCCTCCTGCATTTTTTGGGTAAAGCGATCGGGTCTCATGGTGGTGTGGGAGGAGTATCGGCTCTGCTCCAGTAAATAGCCTTCCGTAAATTGTTCAGAGCGTGCCCGTAATTGCGCACGCAACGCTGGCACAAAGTGCGCGCCGATCTGTCAGTGACGCCGGACGAACTGGCCCGGTGATCCGGTAAGCGGCTGAGCCACCTTAGCCATCGTGCTGCCGATATTCCACGCTCCCATGAGCCCCTGCGCCATGTGGCCGACGATTTTCGGCGCGGAGAGATCGTGAATCGTGGAGGCATTTCGTTGATTCCAGACTTCGTCGAACCCACGGCGGGCGATCTCGGAAGGGGTGGCGCTCATTGATGTCGTTATTTCAGCGTCGTCGTCGTGTCCGCCGAAAACTCCGCTTTTAACCGGGCGAGCAGATCTTTCAAAAGCGGCTTGCGCTTTTCCTCCAACTCCCGGCGCAGTTGCTCCTCCACTTTCCGACGATCTTCGGCAT
>JANLQB010000002.1:0-1507 GCA_031367565.1 Verrucomicrobiota bacterium | reverse complement strand
CGAATCCGTGCAGGACAGCCTCAGCCCGGAAGCGTGGGCGACGATCACGAATCTGCACACCCGTTTCCAGCGCGCCCGTTTCCGCGAAGATCTCGCGGAAAATGCCGCTGCCGCGAATACCAGGCGAACCGCCGATTTCGTGACGCAGGTCATCCCGCAATTCTTTGCCATTTGCTCGAACACCATGCTCGCCGACGACGGCTGGCGCTTCTGCGAAATCGGGCAAATGATCGAGCGCGCGATTATCACCGCGAACTCCGTCGTCTCCATCGCCGGCGCGCTCGCGCCTCTTCCCGCAGGTCACGAAATCAGCGCGCAGGCGAGCGAGATCGAACTCAGCGCCTTCCTGCGTCTCCTCGGTTCGCGCGATGCCTACCGTCGCATTTACCAAATGCGCGCTGAGCCGCGTAACGTGCTCGAACTTCTCCTGCAACACCCCGAAGTCCCGCGCTCCGTCCTGCGCTGCGTCACCCGCTGCGGCACGCTCCTCCGCGAAAGCACCGCGCAAGAAATCGCAAGCGCCGCCACTGCGGTCGCCGGAGTGGAAGACCTCGCGCATCGGCTAAAGCGTATCGACTGGACCGGCTACGTGCGCCAGTCGCAGGACGAAGATCGAATCGAATCCGGCCCCGAAGAATTCCGCACCCCGCGCACGCACGACCTCGAACCGCTCCTGCAACGCCTCCTCGAAGCGACCGCCAATATGCACTCGCTCATCGCGGACAGTTTCCTCAATCACCAAGCCCGAATCGCGCAGGTGTCGCAGCCAGCGTTGCGAGGGCTGGGGTCGTAGCGCGGAAGCCGCGTCAACTCGGAGGCGAGTCTTCCTGCACGACTGGTCGGCAGGCGGCTTCGATCCGTCGCTTCAATATGTTTGCAATTCCAAGTCAGGAGAAAATCGACCCCGTGGACCGCCGAGTAGGCAAGGTGTAGAGCGTCGGCGGCGGGGATTTCAGGAATGATCTGATCCGACAAAAGCCGCGCGGCTAGTTCTGTGACTTCGTCTCGCGGTCAGGCAACTAGGGTTGTCGTTTCGATGTGGAGTTTGGGGAGGCTCATGGGTTCCTTGAGCCTGCCGCCCTACTTCATCCGATCGAAGGTCTTCTGCAGCAGATCGAGGTCGCTGGCCTCACCCATTTTGGCGCGGGTGGATTCGATCCATTTCTTTTCGAGCGTGTTTTTCGTGGGGCGGTCGGATTCGTAGAAGACTCCGAAGAGGCCGGGGAAGGGGAGATTTGCCAGTTTGTAGGCGGCGATTTCGTCGGTCACGTCGTGGCGGGTTTCGTCCTCAGGTGTCCCGTCCCACTTTTTCTCTTCGATCACGGTGAAGGCTCCGCCTTTGCGCGGATTTCCAGCGTCGAAGACGCCGGGGTAAAACTCGACGCATTCGGAGAGGCACTCGATGACGGAGAACCCTTCGTGGTCCATCGCGCGCTCGATCATGGAAATCATGTGATTCACCTGCGTGGCGTGGGTCCGGGCGATGAACGTGGCTCCGGCGGAGAGC
>JANLQB010000001.1:0-1949 GCA_031367565.1 Verrucomicrobiota bacterium | reverse complement strand
AGGATGTCTGCGTAGGTGTCTTCGAGAGGGATGGAGTTGGGCATGGGAAAAGCAGCAGGGAAAAGCTGAAAGTGGAAAGCAGAAAATAGATGGCTGGGTGGAGGCGAAGCGTCATTTCAGTTTTCAACTTTCCGCTTTTCCCCCAGTGGTCGGCGTTTCGGAAGTCAGCCGAAATCGCGGGCGCTCTCCATCGTGGTTTTTCCTTGGCCGCATCAGCCCCGCTGCCCATCTTCCCCGCCCATGCCAACCCCCGAAACCCGCTGGTGGAAACTGCTCACGCCCTATCACTGGTTCGTCTTCATCGTCGCATCGGCGGCATGGTTTTTTGACTGTCTCGATCAGCGCCTTTTCTCCCTCGCGCGCATCCCGGCGCTCTCCGCGCTCATGCATTTGCCGCCCGGCGACGCAGCGGTGCAGGCGTTTGGGAAAGTGGTCACGGCGTGGTTTCTCATCGGGTGGGGAATCGGCGGAATGATCTTCGGCGCGCTCGGCGACAAGTATGGCCGCGCGAAAATGCTGACGCTCACAATCCTGATCTACTCGGCCTTCACGGGCCTCAGTTTTTTCAGCCAGCATCCGCTCGATTTCACCATCTTCCGCTTCCTCACCGGGCTCGGCGTCGGCGGCGTTTTCGGTCTCGCTGTTTCGCTGATCGCGGAAACGGTGCCCGCCGGTGCGCGCGCGCAATCGCTCGGCCTGCTGCAAGTGCTTTCGACGATCGGAAACGTAACTGCGGGCTTCACGTTGAAAGGAGTAAACGTGCTCGAAAAGAGCGGCACGATCGCGTCCGGCAATGGCTGGCGCTGGATGTTTCTCGTCGGCGCGCTGCCAGCGCTGATGGTGATTTTGACGCGAAAATATCTGCGCGAGCCGGAGCCGTGGCAGCGTTTGAAGGATGAGGGCAAGCTGCCTCAGGGCGGGCTCTTTGCGCCCTATGCCGGGCTGCTTGCGGATAAACGCTGGCGCAAAAATCTCATCGTCGGCGCACTCATCGCCTCGACCGGGGTGGTCGGCCTTTGGGCAATCGGCGAATACGCGGTCGATTTGCAGACGGCGGTCTTCACGAACTTTTACAAAACGCAGGTGCCCACCGATGTGGACGCCGCGAAGTGGGTGAAGGCGCAGGTCGATGACGCAAAATTCTGGGCGTATCTCTGGAACATGCTCGGCGCGGCGACGGGCATGTGGCTTTTCACGCGGCTCGCCAATGCGGCGGGTCGGCGCATCGCGTTTCTCATCGGTTTCTCCGCCGCGCTTATTGTGACGGCGTTCGTGTATTGGAAAATGAACTCGCCGCAGGACGCCTACTGGATGATGCCGCTCATGGGTGCCGCCCAGCTCGGACCGTTCGCGGGCTTCGCGATCTATCTGCCGGAGCTGTTTCCCAGCCGCCTGCGGAGCACCGGCGTTTCGTTTTGCTACAATCTCGGACGCTTCGCCGCCGCCGCCGGGAGCTTCTTCTCGTCGGTCCTCACGAAGCAGGTTTTCGGCAATTACGAATTGCCGCTGCCGTATCGCTATTCCGCGATGACGATGTGCGTGATTTTCCTCATCGGGATCGTGACTGTCTTCTTCGCGCCCGAGACGCGCGGGCAGCCTCTGCCAGAGGAAAAGTAGCGCGCTCCCTGGGGTTCGCCGGTCACAACGCTTCCAATTCCTCAGGCTCCGCTCCCGGATGAAAGTAAATCTCCGTCACCCCGTCGGGGGCGCGCGCGATGAGCTGGTGAAACGCCGCATTCGTCATCCGCCCCGTTTCGCGCAGGCCGCATACTCGATCTGCGAAACCGACGTGGTTTGCCAAAAGTCGGGGACGAGCGCGGGCGCTGAGCGCGGCGAAGATGTGCCCGAGAAAACTGCGCGGCTTTGGCTCGCGAACTAACCGCGTGAAGGTGAAACCATGTTCAACGGCGATCGGGAGCGTGAGATCGAAAATCGTCGGGTGGAGGTGG
>JANLQB010000985.1:0-6917 GCA_031367565.1 Verrucomicrobiota bacterium | reverse complement strand
GTGCCGCCGAGCAGGACGAATGGTAGCGAGTTCGCGATGAGATGGCTGAAGCCGTCGTGAAGAAGCGGCGCATACAAAATTCCCAAAAGCCCGCGAACGGTGCGCGGCTGAATACCGTGCCGATCGAGATGGATGAACGGCAGGAGATCGAGAATCTCGACGGCCCACATCACGCCAAGAAGCCCAAGGAGCAGGACAATGTGCGCCTTGATCGTCGCGAAAACGGAACGCGCAGCGGGACCCGACGCGAGATCGCTCATGGCAGAAAATCAGCCAGCGGCTTCCAGCGCCGCGTGGTCGATCGTCGCGAGCCGACGGCGTTTTGCACCGAGCTGCGGGATGCACTGGATGAGCGCTTTCGTGTAAGCGTGCTGCGGATTGGAAAGCACAGAACGCGTTTCGCCATGCTCGACGATCTTTCCGCGGAACATCACGGCGACGCGATCGGCGATGCCTTCGATGATTCCGAAATTGTGCGTGATCAGAATGATCGACATATCGAGCCGCTTCTTCAGTTCGCGGAGTTGATCGATAATCTGCGCCTGAATCGTGACATCGAGCGCAGTGGTCGGCTCGTCCGCGATCAGCAGATCCGGCTGCATCGAAAGCGCCATGGCGATCATCGCGCGCTGCTGCATGCCGCCGCTGAGCTGGTGCGGGTAGTCGTGCATGCGCTGCGCGGGGTTCACGATGCCGACCATGTCGAGATACTTCACAATCTCGGTGTCGATGTCGTTGACTTCCGGGCGGTGCAGTTTGATGGCTTCAGCGATTTGATTGCGAATGGTGAAGACGGGATTCAGCGAAGTGCTGGGTTCCTGAAAAATGTAGGCGATTTTGTTTCCGCGAATGCCCCGAAGCTCTCGCGCACTCATCTTCAAAACGTCCCGCCCTTCCAGCAAGATCTCCCCGGAAACGTAGCGTGCAGGCGGCTCGGGAAGGAGACGCGTGAGTGCCAGCCCAGTGACGCTTTTCCCGCTGCCGCTCTCGCCGACGACGGCGAGCGTTTCGCCTTTTTCGAGTTTGAGTGAGATGTTTTTGACGGCTTCGACGACGCCGTTCTCGGTGTGGAAGTGGATCGAGAGATCACGGATTTCGAGGAGTGGAGCGGTGGACATGAGGACGTGTGGTTAGCCGCGTTTGGGATCGAAGGCGCGGCGCAAGGAATCGCCGAGGAGATTGAGCGAAAGCACCAAGCCAAACAAGGCGACGGTGGCGGCGGTGATGTTCCACCAGACGAATGGGTCGCGGCTGAGTTCGGTGCGACCGGAGTCGATCATCGCGCCCCAGCTCGAGGTGCCGACGGGTGCGCCGACGCCGAGGTAGCTTAGGATGGCTTCGGCGAGGACGATATTGGAAAAGCCGAGCACGGCGCTGATGAGGACGAGGTGCATGACGTTTGGGAGCAAATGGCGCGTGACGATTTTCCAGTGGGTCTGGCCGAGCGCGCGGGCGGCGGTGACGTAGGGGCGCTCGCTCTGGCGCATGGTTTCGCCTCGGATGAGCCGGCAGAGACCGACCCAGCCGGTGACTCCGAGCGCGAGCGACATGGTGCCGAGCCCTTTGCCGAGTGTGAGGAGGATGGCGACGAGCAGAAGGATTTCGGGGATCGAGGCGAGGGTGCTGTAGATGTATTGGATGAGGTCATCGACCCAGCGGCGGAAGTAGCCGGCGAGGATGCCCATGAGCGTGCCGAACGGGATGTAGATCGCGGTGGTGAGTCCGCCGATGATGAGCGCGGTGCGACAGGCTTTGAGGGTTTGCACGAGCACGTCTTTGCCGAGCACGTCGGTGCCGAGGAGGTGGCGGCCTTCGAGGCGTTCGCCACGGACGGAGCCGAAGAGTTCATCGGCGAGCGGAGCGCTGTAGGTGCGTTCGTTGGGGATGCCGGACGTGAGCGCATCGAGGATGCTGCGCGAGCTGCGGGTGTGGTCGGGAATTTGGAGAAGTTCGAGCGCGCCGAGGCCGAGGTAGATGAGGATGACGGCGAAGGCGATCATGCCGGTGCGATCTTTTTTCAGGCGGAGCCACGCGCGCTGCCATCGTTCATTTTTCGCGCCCGCGCGGAGGAGGAAAAAGACGAGCGCGAAGGCGGCTACGACGATCGCGTCCTGAGTCAGCCAAAAATCTTTTTTCGAAATCAGGTATCCTGTGAATCGAGCGGCAAGGCTTACTCCAATTAAAAAGAGAAGGCCTTTGAATAGGCGTATAAAGAATTCCTTCATCGTTTCACGAAAGGCGGATGCGCGGATCGGCGAGCGCGTAGCAGATGTCGGTGAGGATGAGGCCGGTGATGTAGAGCACGGAGCCGAGGAAAACGCTGGCCATGATGACGGGCTGGTCGCCGGTCTGGATGGCTTGCACGAGGACACTGCCGAGGCCGGGAATGCCGAAGAGGGTTTCGATGAGCAGCGAGCCGAGGACGAGTTTTGGGAGCTGCGCGACGACGAGCGTGATGATGGCGATGAGGCCGTTTTTGAAAACGTGGACGGTGAGGACGCGCGTGTTGCTGAGACCTTTGGCGTGCGCGGTGCGGATGTAATCTTGATTGATCTCTTCGAGAAAAATCGCGCGAAAGAGACGCGCGTCGTAGCCGAGATTGATGAAGACAAAAATCGTCACGGGTAGCAGGAGAAAACGCACGGTGCCGAACCCGGTGTAGCTGAAACCGAACGCGGGAAAGTAGCTGAGCCCGAGCGCGAGGATGGCCTGGCCGAAGATGACATAGACCATCGTCGGCACGCTCATCAGCGCCACGCTGAGGAGCGTGATGCCGCGATCGACGGGTGAGTTGCGGACGAACACCTGGAACAGCGCGAGCGCCACCGACGCGGCGAACGCGGCAAAAAATCCCGGCACCGTGATGAGTAGCGAGGGCAGTGCGCCTTTCTGGAAAACATCGCGCAGCTCGCGGCCCGTCTGCCAGCTCGTGCCGAAATCCAGCCGCGCGAGTTTGCCGAGATGCCGCGTGAATTGCACCGGCAGCGGCAGGTCGAGCTCGCGATTGTGAATCCACTCGACGCGCGCCTTGCCCATGACCTTTGGCCCGAGCACGCGCGACGCTTTTTCGTCCGGCGAGGTCATCACGTTATCGAGCACAAACGTGATGAGGATGACGCCGAGGAGGATCGGCACCGCGTAGAGAATCCGGCGGATGAGATAGTTAAACATTTCTCTGCCGGTTCCAGCGGATCGCGTAGCCGAGGCCGCCGAGGAGCAGTGCGCCGAGCGCCATCGCAGGCCAGAGCGGCTGGTGATTCCACTCCGGCAGCAGCCGCGCGCGCAGCACCGGATCGACTTGATGATACTTGTTAAAACCCATCTCGATGATCGGGTTGTTATGCGTCCAGCGCGCCCACGGCTGCGGTGCGACGAAGTAGGCTTTGCTAAACTCAAAAATCACCGGGCAATCCTCGTCGAGCATCTGGTTCATCTGTTGGATGAGCGCGAGACGTTCGGGGCCGTTTTCCATCGACGCCATTTTCTCATACGCCACGTCGAAATCCGGGCGGCTGTAGCGGCTGTAGTTTGCGCCTTCGCGTGGGAAATTTTTGCTGTAAAAAAGGAAGAAGAAATTTTCCGAGTCCGGGTAGTCGGCCATCCACCCGGTGCCGCTGCCGAGTTGAAAGCTACCCTGCTCGAGCCGCTCGATCACGCGGGCGTGCGTGTTTTCGTTCACCTTGATCCTGATGCCCAACTCCTCGAACTGCCGCTTGCGATATTCCGCACGCTGCCGGAGTTCGTTCCCATCGGCGGGCTCCTCGACGGTGAGCGTGAGCTGCTCGCCGGTCTGCGCGTCGCGGCCATTCGGGTAGCCCGCTTCCGCGAGCAGGCGCTTCGCTTTTTCGAGATCGTAGCCGTTCGGATTTTTGTGATTCGGATCGAATCCGAAAAGGCCGCGCGGCAGGAGTTGCTGCGCGACGGGCGCGACGCCGTTGTAAAAGATTTCCGAGTAAGTCGCGGAGTCGAACGCGCAGGAGAGCGCTTGGCGCAGCTTCACGTTTTTCCCGACCACGGGGTCCTGCATGTTAAAGCTGAGGAAGAAGGTATTCGGCATGATCAGCTTTTCGAGGGACAGGCCGCGCGCCTTGTATTTCGGGGCCAGTTCGTTCGAGCGCGTGACGACGGCGGCGAACGCGTCCTTGTTCGCCGTGATGCCATCCATGTAGCCCTGCCGCCCGAGCACGAAAACGGGGATGGTTTCCGTGATGATGCTGAAGTGCAGCTCGTCGAAAAGCGGCAGCGGCTTGCCGGCAAATTGCTGGAGCCATTCGGCCTTTTCCGGCGGGAAACCATCGCTCGGAAAGACGCTCGTGTGATAGCCCTCGACGCGCTCGTAGCGGATGCGCTGGCGCGGGATGTATTCCTTCATCCGAAACGGCCCCTGGCCGACGGCGTAAAATTTGATCGAGGGCCGCACTTTCCCATCGTGCGCCAGGCCGTCGTAATACTCGACCGCCTCCCGCGCCATCGGAGTCGTCGTGTGCAGCGCGAACCAATACAGGAGCTGCGGATACGGCCCGCTCATGTGGATGCGAAAGGTGTGCGCGTCGATGATTTCAAAGCCGGAGACGCGCGCCCGATCGTAGTCGAACTTCGCATTCGCCGCCGTCTCCCGCGCCTCGCGCATGCCGAGGACGCGCTGCGCGAGCGGTTCGTAAAAGGGCGACTCGACCTTCGGATCGCAGATGCGCTGGAAGGTGTAATGCACATCTTCCGCGACGATTTCGCGCCCTTTGCCGCCGGGGAAACATGGGTCGTCGTGAAACGGGATGCCGGGTTTCAGCCGGCACAAATAGTTCACTTTTCCGTCCAGTTCGTCCTCGCGTTTCGGCATCTCCGCGAGCAGCGAGGGGATCAATTCGTACGGGTCCGTCTTCATCGGATGGTAGTCGAGCAGCCGATCATAGACCGGCTCGAGCGCGCGCTGACTGGTGACGTCGTAGGCAAACTGCGGGTCGAACGATTTCGGGTCCGAGACGAGCACCGCATACCGGGCGGCCCACGGGGAGCCGTCCGCGCGCGTTTCGTGATAAGGCGGCGGGTTCGGGTTGTTGTCGCAACCGGCAAAGGCGAAGGCGAAAGTGACCAGTAAACACCACGCTCCAAAGCAGGCCCACCCTCGTTCCAAAACTCCGCCGAGGAACGCACTTCTCCCCGCAACTCCGTTGCTCCCCGCACCGCCGCGAAACGAAGTTTCGCCCGCAAGGGCATTCCCAAACAGAGTTTGGGAACGAGGATTTTGATGGTGACGCGCGGACAAATCCGTTTCTCCGCTTTCAAACATTTCGGATTCGTCCCGGATTCTGCGGATTAAATTTCGGACTTCCCGATCCGCTTCCGCATCGTCATCGCCTTGATCTGATCGCGCAATTCCGCCGCCTTTTCATACGCCTCCTGCGCAATGGCCCGATCCATCTCGCGCTGCATTTTCTCCAGCTTCGTCAGTGGCTGGCTGGCGCGGATTTCTTCGAGCCACTCCTGTAAAAACGAGAGCTCCGGGCTCTGCTGGATCATCTCGATGTTTTCCGTCTTCTCGTAGAACACGCGAATTTCCTCCATCCCCTTCTCGATCAGCGCGCAGGCATCCGCGTGCTTCTCCCGCTCGATCGCAATCGCCGCTTTCGCCCGCGTATTCATCATCCGCACATAGGGCGTGAACTGCTCCACCGACCACACCAGATCCTCGTTCGTCGAATGATCCGCAACGAATTGGAACATCTCCAGATTGCGCAACGTGTCGCGGATCACTCCCAGAAAATCATTGAGCTGAAAGAGCGAAATGTAGCGGTGGTAGTATTGAATTCCCTCCTGCTGTAGCTCGCCTACTTCCTCTCCCGAAAGCTGATACTCCTCGGCCTTCTTTTTTGCCCGTTCCGCACGGCGGATGTGATATTGCAGAAGCGATTCACAATCGTATGGCTCCAGCCCGTCCGGCCGTCCATTCATCTCCATCTGGATCAGACCGAGGTCGATGCGCAGTTGGATTTTCTCCTTTTGGTCGGTGCCTAAAATTTTACGGACTTTGATTTGCCCGGGCTCATGGGGCCAATCCCGCAGCAGATCGTTCAAGTCGAGACTCATCTTGCGCGAAGTATCGAAACGGCCAGCATCTTTGTCAACGAACGCAGCATGGATGCGGAGCGTTTCATGGAAGTTCTTCCATCGAGATGCGCCTTTTCAAGCGGCGCGGACGAAAGTAAAGACGCCGTTCCCATGCGAATCCTCCGCTATTCCGACAAAGATTTTTCCAAAGCGCTCACTGCCCTCCATCGCAAATCCGCGCCCGCACCGGATGTGGAGAAGACCGTGCGCGAAATCATCGCGTGCATTCGCTCGCAGGGCGATGCCGCGCTGCTGGAATACACGGCAAAATTTGGCGGGCCGAAGATTTCCTCGAAACAACTGCGAGTGACGCGCCAGTCGTCCGTCGATGCGGCGACGAAACGTGCCATCGTAACGGCACACGCGAACGTGCGCGACTTCGCGAAGCGGAGCCTGCGGAAGGACTGGGGCACGCGGAACAAGCAAGGCGCGTTTGTCGGCGAGCGGTTCGATCCGTTTCAACGCGTTGGGATTTACGTGCCGGGCGGCACCGCGCCGCTCGTCTCAACAGCGGTCATGACGGTGACGCTGGCAGCGGCGGCGGGTGTGCCGGAAATCGTGGTGGCGACGCCGTCCGATCGCGATGGGAAGAATAATGACGCGCTGCTCTTTGCGCTCGCGCACTGCGGGGCCACGGAGGTCTATCAAGTCGGCGGCGCGCAGGCGGTCGCGGCGCTGGCTTATGGCACGGCCTCGATCGCGCCGGTGCAAAAGATTTTCGGGCCAGGAAATGCGTATGTCGTGGAGGCCAAGCGGCAGGTCTTCGGGCAGGTCGCGATCGACCTGCTGCCGGGACCGAGCGAAATTTTGGT
>JANLQB010000981.1:0-3184 GCA_031367565.1 Verrucomicrobiota bacterium | reverse complement strand
TTTCGTTTTCCAAATCGAAGCGCAGCATGTCCTCGGCTTTGTCGGACATTTTCACCGCGAGCGGTTTCGTGATCGGGGTGCCGTTGAAGTAGTCGATTTGGCCGGCGATTTGCAGCGCGTGGCTGAGTTCCTCGGTCGCGTGGATCGCCAGTTCGCCGGCGATGTCGGTGAAGGCCGCGCCTTTGATCGTCTGGCTGTAAACGACGTAGGCGATGATCGCCTGATACTCGCGGGCGAGGTCTTCGTTGAGCAGCTCGATCATTCGTTCACGGGTGATTTTCGTATCTTGCATGTCTCCACTTCGCGCGGACCGAAGTCGTTGGATGGGTGAGAAAAAGCGCAACCGCGAGTCGTCGCCCACGATCTATTTGCCGAGGATTTTTAAAACGACGAAGACGAGGACCGCGAAGCCGGCGCTGCCTCCGAGGATCCAGGTGAGAAACGCCCAGCCGGCGGCTGCGATGACCGGGGTGTCAGCGAGCAGATGCGGTGTCATGCGCGCGGATTCACACATCGTCGAAATGCCCGCCGTGTCGGAGGCGCTGCTTTCCACACATCCGCGGGAGCCGTCGTGGACGATAGTGGGAGATGACCGATCCGCGCGCCGATTCTCCACCTTCCGCCAAGGTATCCGCGCGGCCTTCGCGCGTGCTGATGGTGGATGACGATGCGGGCTCGCGCCGTTTGGTGATGCGTGCGCTCGAGTCGATGGGCTATCTGGTGGAAGGCACCGGCGATGGCGCGGAGGCGATGGAAATGATCGCCGCGCAGCCGCCGGATATCGTGCTGCTCGATCTTGATTTGCCAGGGCTGAACGGGGCGGAGATTTGCACGCGGCTGCGGCATCATCAGCGCGAGGAATTGCGCATCATCCCGATCGTGATGCTCACCGCGCACGACGGCGAGCGGGAGGAAGTGGCGTGCCTCGCGGCGGGCGCGAACGATTTCGTCGCGAAGCCGATCGGGCGGGCGGCGCTTTCCGCGCGCATCGCCACGCAACTGCGGCTCCGCGCGCTGAATGACGCGCTGCGCTTGCAAAACGACGAGCTAGAACGCTGGCGAACGGCGCAAAACGCGGACCTCGATGCGGCGCAAATGGTGCAGCGCGCGATCCTGCCCGCGATGGAGGAAACGCCGGGCTGGAAAATCGACGCGGCCTTTTCACCGATAATCCAGGTCGGCGGCGATATTTACGGGCTCGAGGCCGCGCGCGATGGCCAGGTTTTGTGGCTCGCGGATGCGACGGGACACGGTGTGGCGGCAGCGCTTTGCACGTCGCTCATTGCGCTGCTTTTTCAGCGCGCGGCCGCCTTGTCCGATCCGGGGAAAATCCTTTCGCAGGTGAACGCCGGCATGCGGCGCATCTTCCGCGGTCGCTCGATGATGTCCGCGGCTTGTGTGCTTCTTTTGCCGGATGGCGCGCTGCGATTCGCCGGAGCGGGCCATCCGCCGCTGCTCGTCCGCCGCGGCGATGGGCGGGTGGAAAGCGTGGCATCGCGTGGAACGGTGGTCGGCGTGCTGGATGATCCCGTCTTCCCGGCGGAAACGCTCCACCTCGCACCCAGCGAGACCGCGCTGCTGCTCACCGATGGCCTCTACAGCGCGCGCCACCCGGATGGAAAACGCCGTATCCTCGAAGAGATCGCGCCTGCATTTTCCCAAGACCGGGCGGTCTCCTCACTGATCGAGCGGATGCGCGGTGGGAGCGCGTTCGACGATGACGTGACGGCGATCTCGATCCAGCACGTCGTTTAAGAAAGACCGGCTGCCCGCGCCTTCTCTGGAAGGTCGCGGGCAGTCGGGATATTCGTGGTTGCGTGGGTGAAATCAGGCGGCGGCGCTCAGCGGTTCGCGGAATTCGCCGAAGGCGAGAGCAGCGGAGCGGAGCTTGCGCATGGCGAGCTCGAGACGGGTTTTGATCGTGCCGAGCGGGATGCCCGTGTGGGCGGCGATCTGGCGCTGGGACATGCCCCGGAAATAAGCGAGTTGCACGGCTTCCTGCTGCGCTTCGGGGAGATTCCTGATGAGGCGGGCGACGACGGCGGCGGTGTCATCCTGCGCGGCTTCCTCGTCGGCTCCGCAGTGCATGGCGCTGGCGGATTCGGTTTCGCATTCCAGGCGGAAGCGATCCTGCGCGCGCCAGTAGGCGGATTTGCGGCGGAGGCGGTCGATGGCGCGGCGGCGGGCGAGCGTCACGATCCAGCCGAGCGCTTTTCCCTTTTCGGGATTGTAATTTTCCGCGCGACGCCAGACTTCGAGAAGGCATTCCTGCACGAGTTCATCCACATCGTGTTCATTAGAAATGATGCGGTTGAAAATCGTGCGCAGCAGCGCGTGGTGACGCCGATGGAGCAGAGCGAGGGCGCTCTCGTCGCCGCGCTGGATGTTTTCCATGAGTTGTTCGTCCGTGAGGTCTTCAGGAGAAATCTGCGGACGGGTTTCAAAACGTTGATGATCGAATGAGTAGAGCATGGGATTTTGGATTGGTTGCAGTCCTTGAATTTGCCTTCCCCGTGCCAACCGTCGTTTCCTCTGTAAACGCTGCCGAGCCACCCGGAGATGTGTCGCGAAAACCGGCAGCGGTGTCGTCGCCACGCGACAGTTCTCGTTTTGAGCATTTGCATTTTGAGACAGCCAAAGGACGTCCGCGCCGCGTATTTAAATTCAGCATGGAATTGGAACCTGAAATTACCTGGCCACGCCTCTCGGCCTTCATGCGCCAGCACACGCACGACGTGCGCAATGGCCTGAACAGCCTCGATCTCGAAGCCGCGCTCCTGCTCGAAATCGCGCTGGACGACGAAACCCGCGAAAGCGCCGGCCGGGTGCGCGCGCAACTGCGCAACGTGGCCGAGCAACTCCGCGCGATGTCCGCGCTTTTCCACGAGCCGCAGCCCTACGCCGCGCCGCTCGCCGCACGGGAGCTCGGGCTCATCTGGCGCGAACAACTGGCCGCTTTGCCGGAGCCGCCGGACATCGAGTGGAGCGAGGAAATCGGCGAGGAAAAGGTGAACGTGGATGCCACGATGATGGCGGCGGTTCTTCGCGAACTGCTGGTGAATGCGCGCGCTTTTCGCGATGGCGGATCGGCCACGGCATCCGTCCGCAGAGAAGGAGATGACGTGATCTTTGAACTGCGCGAACCGAAGTCGAAACCCGTCGAGTGCGAAGGGTGGGGCTGCCG
>JANLQB010000972.1:0-6613 GCA_031367565.1 Verrucomicrobiota bacterium | reverse complement strand
CCCCGGCCTGCGCGAAGAGCAAATTGCGGTGCTCCTCCGCGCGCTGCCGAAAAACGTGCGCAAGCCGCTGATGCCGCTCGAACCAAAAATCCGCGAAGTCGCAAGCGAGTTTCAGCCGGGCCGGGCGGACTTCCTCACCGCGCTCGCGGCCTTCCTCATGCGTAAATATCGCGTGACCGTGCGCGCCGAAGACTGGCCCGCACAAAGCCTTCCGGCGCATTTGCAGCCGCGCGTGGAAGTCGTGGATCGGCGGAACAAAACCGTCGTGGCCGGTCGCGACCTCGCGGCGATCCAGACGCAGGTCGAGGCGCGTGATGTCCGCTCGGATGCGTGGGAAAAAGCCACGCGGCAATGGGAACGGCACGGGGTCACGGCGTGGACGTTCGGTGATCTGCCCGAGTCGATCGTCGTGGAGGAAGTCGGCGGCGCGCCGCTCCACGCGTATCCCGGCCTCGTGGTGCGTGACGCCGAAGTGGACCTGCGCCTTTTCCGCAAACGCGATGAAGCGGAAACTGCATCGTTCAGCGGCGTGCGCCGACTCGGCGAACTCGTCCTCGCCCGCGATCTCGCTCGACTGTGGAAAGAACTCGGCGGCCTTGCCAAACATCTCCACGCCGCACCGAAACAAGCCGCCGGATTTCACGCCGCGCTGCATCAGATCAGCGCGAAGATGCAAGCACCTGCCGCCGCGTTCACCTCCGCCGAGCTGCTCCAGAATTCCGCGTTCCAACATCTCACCGAGCACACGCTCCTCCTCACACCGGCCTTCCCGCTGACCGAAAAGCGCTTCGTCGAAATGGCGGAGAAAGCGCGCAAAGAATTACCCGCGCTTGCTTACCAGCTCAGCGAATTCACAAAGCAGGCGCTCGATCTCCGCGAAAAAATCCTCGCATCCACAAAACGATACCCCGGCCTCGATCAAGACCTCGCGCGCCTCGTCCCCGGCGACTTCCTCGCGCATACGCCGCCCGCGCAATTGCCGCATCTCATCCGCTATCTAAAGGCCGTGCAGGTCCGCGCCGAACGTGCGGCAGTCAGCCCCGCGAAAGACGCCGAGAAGGCCAAACAACTCGTGCCTTTCGCCGACTGGAAAACCCGTGTCCCCGCCGTGCAGCGCGCCTCCTTCCGCTGGATGCTCGAAGAATTTCGCGTCTCCCTTTTCGCGCAGGAACTCGGCACGGCGCAGCCCGCGTCCGCCGCGCGATTGAAGGCGTTCGGGGGCTACTGAGGGGAGTCGGTTTTGGTCGCCAGGACTTGCGCCCGGCAGACGGCGAGGACGGCAAAGAGGTCGTGCGGCGAGACGGGTTTGGCGAGGATGTGATCGACGCCGGGCGGGATGTCGGCGTCTTCCTGCAAGGCCTGGCCCCATCCGGTGAGGAGGATGACGGGCGTGCCGGGCGAGGCTGCTTTCACGTTGGCGGCCACGGCCCGGCCATCGACTTTCGGCATGCCGAGATCGGTGATGACGACATCGAACGGCTTGCCGTTTTTTAGCGAAACGTGGAAGGCATCGAGCGCGGCCTGGCCTCCGTTCACGCATTCCGCGTCGTGGCCGTAGGTGGTGAGGATGATGCGCATGGCACCGAGGATGCGCGGGTCGTCGTCGGTCACGAGGATTTTCATCGGGGGAACTGCCACCGGTTCTTCTTGCTGCCGCTTGGCGGGAAGACGATCCGAGGCCGATGGGAAAACGCAGCGAATCGTGGTGCCGACGCCCGGAGTGCTTTCGATCTGCATGCCCGCTTTATGCCGTTGCAAAATGCCATTCACGATCGAGAGGCCGAGGCCGGTGCCGAGTTCACCTTTCGTGGTATAGAAGGGTTCGAGGCAACGGCGCCGCGCTTCTTCGCTCATGCCGAGGCCGCTGTCTGCGACCTCGATGCAGACGGACGGATCATCAGCGGAGGCGTACGCGCGGATGGTGAGCGTGCCGCCGTCCGGCATCGCATCGACGGCGTTGAAGACAAGATTGATGAGGGCTTCGGCGACTTCGCTGACGATGCCGGCGATGGGTGGCAGGCCAGGCGCGATCTCGGTCTTCAGCACGATCTCCGCGCCGCGCTCCTGCGCCAGATCCTGCCAGCAAGCGCGGGTAAGCACGGTGACTTCCTCGACGAGATCGCTGACGAGCATGGGTGCGAGCACGCCGGGGTCTTCGCGTCCGCGGGAAAATTTTCGCAGCCGCGAAACGGTGTCGCCCACGCCTTTTGCGGCGCGCTGGATGATTTCGAGATATTCGCGCGTGCGCGGGCTCAGGCCCGGCTCGGATTTGAGCAGGACGGTGGAGTAGATCGACACGGGGCAGATCGCGTTATTGATGTCGTGCGCGACGCCCCTGGCCATCTGGCCAAACGCGCTGAGCCGTTCTTGCTGCAAGACGAGACCCTGTGCGCGCTGGAGTTCATCGTAGGCTTTTTGAAGATCGTCCGCCGCGATCTGGCGCAGCGTGATGTCCTGCGCGGTGAAGATGCGGTAAGCGGGTTCGCCGGAGTCGTCGCGGACGGTCACGATATCGACTTGGGCGGTGAAAGTGGAATCGTCCGCGCGCCGCATTGTCGCTTCGAATTGTGTGCTGCCTTCCCGGTCGGCTTCGACGAGTGCTTCCGCGATTTCCGTTCGCGAGGACGGTGCGTAAATGTCCGCAACGGGAAGACCGGCGATTTGGGATACGTCGCGGCGCAACATTTTTGCGAGGGCAGGATTGCAGGCGAGAATGAGATCGGTGGACGTGTTTCCGACGGACATGCCGAGGGCGCAGTGCTGGAATGCGTCTGCCCACAGGCGGACGGCGCGCGCGGACAAGCGCTGCTCGGTGATGTCCACGAGCACATTCATCGCTCCCGCGAGCGTACCGTCTTCAGCCACGATCGGGTCCGAATAGGCGAGGAAGTGGACGCGGCGGCCGTCCGGCGAGTCGGCGGCGAGCTCGGCCCCTCGCGCCGGCTGCCGGTCGCGGAGGGCGGAGGCCATGGGGCTTTCATACGGCGGGAGCAGCGCGCCGTTTGCGTTGAAAAGCGAATGTTCACCGCTCCAGCGATCCACGCCGATTTCGGGCGTGCGTCCCCAGAGCTTCTCGGCGGCTTCGTTGAAAAGCGTGAGGTAGCCATTGGCATCGGTCGTATAAACGGCGACGGGGAGTGTATCGATGAGCTGCCGGTAGCGACTTTCGCTCGCGTGCAACGCCGCTTCGGCCTGATGGCGATTGATGGCGATGGAGGCCGTGTGGGTGGCGAGATTGATGAGCTGGACGTGGATTTCCCCGGGCAGTGCGGGCTTTTGAAAATAGATGGCAAAGGTGCCGAGCACGCTGCGATCACGACTCAGGATCGGGGTGGACCAGCACGCGCGGAATTCGTGGGCGAGGGCGAGGTGCCGGTATTTCGCCCACAGTGGATGGGTGGCGATGTCTTCGACAAACACGACCTCGCGGCGGAAGGCTGCGGTGCCGCAGCAGCCTACGTCCGGGCCGATCGCGAGGCCATCGATCGCCGCGCTGTAAGTGGTCGGGATGCGCGGGCCGGCAGCGTGTCGCAGGTGAAGACCGTCCGGATCGAGGAGTTGGACAGAGCAGAACATTTCGCTGCACTGATCTTCGACGATTCGCAGGAGGGCATCCAGGGTCGCTTCGAGCGGCGAGCCAGTGGCGATCATTTCCAGCACCGCCCGATGCTGTTTCGCCATCGTCTCGGCCTGCTTCCGCGCGGTGATGTCGGTAAACGAGGTAACGGCCGACACGACTGTGCTTGTCGCCTCGTCGATGATGGGTCGCGCATTTATCGAAATCCAGACGAGCGAACCATCCGCGCGATGAACGCCCATCACCACACCGATCTGCGGCTCGCCAGTTCGGAGCACCAGCATCGCGGGATGCTCGTCTCCGGGAAAGGGTGAACCATCCTCACGGATGACGTGCCATCTCGGATCGAGCGACGTGCGTCCTTCGAGATGGTCCGCCGATAGTCCGAGAATCTTCTCGGCGGCGGGATTCGATGCCGTGATGCGCCCGTCCCGATGCTGAAGGACAATGCCCTCGGCCAGCGTCGTTACCACCGTGCGATGGAGCTGCTCGCTCGCGCGGAGGGCGGCCTCGGATTTTTTGCGATCCGTGATGTTGAGGTGGATGCCGACCATGCGGACAGGGTCCCCTCCGGCATCCCGGAACACCCGACCGACCGCGTTCAGCCACACGATTTGGCCGGAAGGCTGCACGACCCGAAACTCGGTCGCGTAAGGCGCATCGTCTTTTAATGAGGCGTCCACGTTTTTCACCACGCGCTCACGATCTTCCGGATGAATCGCGCTCTTGAAAAAATCAAAGTTCAGCTTTGTCGAATCCGGCTCCACGCCGAAGAACGCCCAGACCTGCGATGACCAGTGGACGCGATCGATTCGGATATCCCAGTCCCAAGTGCCCAGCCATGCCGCGTCCGCCGCGAGCCGCAGTCGCTCTTCGTTTAGCCTCATGGCTTCCTGGGCGCGCTTCCGCTCCGTGATGTCGCGCCAGATGCCGATCGTTCCGATGATCTTGCCGGCGGAATCCCGGTAAGGCGCTTTCATTCCGTAAAAAATGCGTTCGCTTCCGTTGGAAGTGATTGTTTCTTCGTGGGTCAGGACCTCGCCCGTTTCCATCACTTGTTTGTCGCGGGCGTCGATTCGCGCCGCGCATTCAGCTTCGAAGATTTCGTTCGCCCGTTTCCCGAGGATTTCCTCCAGGGGACGTCCCACGTAGTCCGCGCCCGCCTTGTTGAAGAGGAGATACCGGCAGTCGCGATCCTTCACGAAAATGGCATCGGTGGATTGCTCGGTGACTGAGCGAAACAAACCTTCGGATTCGCGCAGCCTCGCCTCGGCGATTTTGCGCCGCGTGACGTCGCGGAAAAAGCCGTACCAGAGCGTTCCCCCCGTGCTTTCCCGCTCGGGCATCGAGTGAGCTTCGATCCAGATCACGCCCCGCTGCGGGTGGCAAATGCGGAACTCCTGGCAATACGGAGTGAGCGCGAGACGCGATTCTTCCACCGCGGCTATGAAAAGGGCGCGGTCTTCCTCGTGGATCGCGGTGACAGCCGGGGTCCCGTCGAGTGCGAGCGATTCCACTGATACCGGGAAGAAGTCTTCGATTTTTCGATTCGCAAACGGAAACGTCACGCGCCCATCCGCGCCGATTCGGAACGTGTAAATTACGTTGGGGGTGATCGCGTTGAGCTTTGCAAAATGCTGTTCGAGCTGATTCCGCTGCAAAACGTCTGCATCCCGTTCCCGCTGGCGGGTTTGCTCGCGCTCCGAGTGTTTTTTGAGAAGGAAAAAGAGCAGCGTCGCAGTGATGGCGATGAACCCCCATCGTTCGTAAATCCTCAGATGGTCTTCCAGCGCGTCATTACTGCCGGCGATCGATCTTACGAACCGGTCTGAAAACTGAACCCAGCCAAAGGCTGCCAGCGCATAAAGCGCCGAGGCGCGACACGCGAATGACTGGAGATCCGAGCGCGGTATGGGAGTGGGGAGACTGGGCTCAGTATCCATTTCCAAGGGCGACTAGTCGATCGCGCTTCGTGGATGATCTCATTTCATCTTTCCGAAAAAATCGGATGGTGGGGAAGGGATCGGCTAGACCAGCCCAAGTGCTGTATTCATTCCAGCATCCCGATGGTGGGAATCGCATCTCAGCTCTTTCGTTTGATTCAAAAAGATCGCGGCCCGCAGAGTCGCAGCTATCCCGCCGCGTCGCTTTTGAAAGTGCAACGTGAAATGCTCCGCTTCCCTGGCGACCTGCGACCCGGATCGGGCGATCAAGCAGGCTGTAGAATTGACGACAGATCCCTACAAAGGCAGGAGCACTCGCACTATCCGGTGTCTGCGGTTCAAATCTCATCGACAACGAGGCGAAATTTTTTCCTTCAAAATGGAAGGCCGCAAATTTCGTCCCACGTTCAAGTCGCGAGCGCTGAGGTCGTGAACTTTTCTAGAAGTTCGCGCGAATGCCGCCCACGATGTTGTGGGCGTCGTAGTTGCTGCGACCCAGTTCGCCGTCGTAGAAGGCGTAGGCGGCGATATCCGGCGTGATCTGAAGCGAGAAGCCGCTGGAGAGTTGGAAGCTGTCGCGGCCGACGCGGGCGCTGTTGACCGAGAAGCTTGGTCCGCCGAAGGCGAAGCGGGCGTCCGTCGTTTGCTCCACATCGCCGAACTCATGCTGCCAGGAGGCACGGATTTCTGGCACGAGAACCACGCTGCCGATATGCCAGTCGTAGCTGGCGCGAGCACCGAGATTTGTGCGGCTGGACTCCCCGGACATGGAGGCGATGCGCAGCGGAGCGAGGGAGCCGCGTTCGCGGAACGAATCGACGTCGGTCGTGGTGTATTGATACGAAACGACCGGGCCAATCTTGAGATCCCCGATCTTTTTGTCGTAGCCTGCGGAGAGGAAGGTGGTGAATTCCGTGCCACTCGTGCTGCCGCGTGGACGGCCTTGCAGGCCGTCGCGACGGCTGTCGTAGTCGTTGTAGCCGCCGCCGATGTAGGCGTTCGCGTAGGCACCGCCACCAAAGACGCTCGCATAGATCCCGCCACGGACGGCATCGGATTCGAGGCTGCCGTTTCCGGTGAGTTGTGCGTCGGT
>JANLQB010000939.1:0-4029 GCA_031367565.1 Verrucomicrobiota bacterium | reverse complement strand
CAGCAGGGCGAGTTCGTCGCGATCGTCGGGCAGAGCGGTTCGGGAAAATCCACGCTGCTGCAAATGCTCGGCGCGCTCGACCATCCGAGCGCCGGTTCGCTGCTCTATCGCGGCACTTCGCTCGCCGAGCGCCCCGATCTTGCCGCGTATCGCGCGCACGAAGTCGGCATCATTTTCCAAGCCTTCCATCTGCTCCCGACCTTCACCGCGCTCGAGAACGTGCAGATCCCGATGTTTGAAACGCCGCGCTCCACCTCCGAGCGAAACGAGCGCGCACGCGAGTTGCTCAAACTCGTCGGACTCGAATCGCGCCAGCATCATTTTCCCGCGAAGCTCTCCGGCGGCGAACGCCAGCGCGTGGCCATCGCGCGCAGCCTCGCCAATGGCGCGAGCGTCCTGCTTGCCGACGAACCGACGGGCAATCTCGATAGTGAAAACGCGACGCTCGTCCTCGACCTCATCGTCCGTCTGCGGCGCGAGCAAAATTTCACGCTCGTGCTGGTGACGCACGACACCGGCATCGCCGCGCAGGCGTCGCGCGTCATCGAAATGAAAGACGGGCGGATCGTCTCAGACCGATCCAACGCGAAACAGCCATGACCTTTCTCTCCATCGTAACGCAGGGGCTGATGCGGCGTCCGGTGCGCACCGGGCTGACGCTCGTCGGCATCTCCATCGGCATCGCCGCCGTGGTCGCGCTCGTCGGGATTTCGCGCGGCTTTGAGAGCAGTTGGGAGAGCGGCATGAAATCACGCGGCACCGACATTGTAGTCAGCAACATGGGCAGCGCGCTCACGCCGAAACCCTTCCCGGCGACCGTGCGCGATCGGATTACCGCGTTGCCGCATGTCGCCGAGACGTGCGCGATCTTCGTGGAGTTGATGAGCATCGAAACCGCCGAGATGATGATCGTCTCCGCGCGCGAATGGGGCGGGTTCAGTTGGAGAAATCTCAAGGTGACCGAAGGACGCCTGCCGCGCGATGCCGCGGAACCCGCGGTCGTTTTATGCAAGACAGCGGCGGAAGTGCTGAAGAAAAAAATCGGCGACACGCTTCAGCTCGAAACTGAGGAACTGGCCGTCGTCGGCATCGTGGACGGCGGCGCGGTCGTGGAAAATGGCTCGGTGATCTTGTCGCTGTCGCTCATGCAGAAGATCACGGCGAACGAGGGGAAGATTAACATCATCGACCTGCGCGCCACGCCCGGCACCTCGAAGGAAGATCTGACCCAGCTTTCCACCGAGATCACCCGTCTCATCCCCGAAGCGCGCGCCGTGATCGCGAGCGACCACATTCGCAACAGCCAAGCCTATAAAATGATCCGCGCGATGAGCTGGGGCACCTCGCTGCTGGCCGTGCTCGTCGGTGTGCTCGGCGTGATGAACACGATGCTGATGACCGTTTTCGAGCGCACCCAGGAAATCTGCATCTTGCTCGCCGTCGGCTGGAAGCGCCGCCGCATCTTTCGCATGATTCTGCTCGAATCCGCGCTGCTCGGATTCCTCGGCGGCATCGGCGGCGTGCTCATCGGCGTGCTCGGCGTGAAGGTGCTCGAAACCACGCCCGCGCTCCGCGGCCTGCTGGAGGCGGACTTGAACGGCACGCTCCTCGTCACATCCGTCGCCATCGCCGTCGTCGTCGGCATCATCAGCGGCGTCTATCCCGCATGGCGCAGCTCCCGCCTCTCGCCCAGCCACGCTTTGCAAGGCTGACATCCCCCGCCCCGCTCCCGCACGATTCCATTACCCATGAAACTTTTCCACTCCCCAACCACCCGAACGCTCACCGCCGTTCTCGCGCTCGCCCTTTTCACCCCCAGCGCCCACCCCGCCGACGCGCCTCCCGCGCTGTCCGCAAAGGATCTCGCCGCTCGCTTGAGCGCGGGGATGGAGGACGGAAATTCGTTCGTCCGCATGCGGCTGGAAAAAGGCGCGCCGAAAGAAACCCTCCAGCTCCAGATCAAGCAGCGCCGCACGAAAAATTCGACCGAGGTCGTTTACCAAGTGCTCTGGCCGAAGGAGCGCAAAGGCGAATCCGTCCTCCTGCGGAAAACCGGCACCCGGCCCACAAGCGGCGCGCTTTTCACCCCGCCCAACACCACCCGCACGCTCGACGCCGGCGACATGAAAGAGGCGCTCTTCGGCAGCGACCTGACCTACGAAGACGTCGTTGACAACTTCTTCGCCTGGGAACAGCAAACCCTCGCCGGCACCGAGGAAGTCGGCGGCGTGCTGTGCCAAATCCTCGAATCCAAACCCGGCAAAAGCGGGCATTCGAGCTATGGCAGCGTGCGCAGTTGGATCGACCTCCGCCGCCTCGTCCCCCTCCGCGTCGAAAAATACTCCACCGGCAACCAACCCCTCCGTCGCATCGACACCACCCGAGTCGGCACCGTGGACGGCCGCCAAACACCCGCCAACCTCACCATCCGCCGCTCCGGCCAGACCTCATCCACTACCCTGGACGGCTCGAAACTCCAACACGGCGTTACTTACACCGACAGCGATTTCACATCCGACGGAATCAAGGAAGTTACAGGCGCGCGTTCCGCACCCGAGTAGTCGCCCCGGTCGGAAATGCTCGAATGTCGCGAGAGCAACGCGGAGTTCGCCATCGGTGCCGGAAAAGGCAGCGCACATAACTCTCTCCCAATGCCGCCGACCCTCAACGAGGCGGCTCATGAACGCAACGATGCGTTCACAACGATACTAGAGCCTATCCTAAAACCTCTTTCATGAGTAGGAGCGAGCAAGTTAGCCCGCATATTTCACCGCGGTTAACGGTTTGCCGAATTTAGCAGCAGTGGATGCTTTGAGCCGTTGGCTGGAGGTGGCAAGGGCAGTTTTTCTGGGACTTGGAGACACTACCCCCAACCCCCGTTGCTTTTTTTGGTGCCGGGGACAGCACCGCTTTGGGTTCAGGCGGAGCTGAGGCGGGCCAGCACGATTCGCCGCCGGTCGGCGGAGGGATAGGCGCTCGAAAACAGGAGCCGGATGCGCCGTGTATTGCGCACGATCACGGTGCCGATTTTCAAGAGCCTGAGCCGGATGGTGGTGGCCTGGGCCTTGCACAGTTTGGTGCCGCGCAGCCCGATGCGCCGGATGGTTTCGATGAGCACGTAGGCCGCAGAGGAAAGCAGCAGCCGCAACTGGTTGGCCCACCACCCGTGGCCGCTCGTCCGGTCGGCAAAGAGCCCAAGCTGCGGCTCCTTGATCCGGTTTTCCATCTCGCCGCGCGCGCCGTAAATGTCGTGTAGATCGCCTGCGCTTCGCCTTGGAGGCTGGTCACGACAAAGCGCGGGTAGCGGACTTTGTCGCGGTGCTCGGATCGGCCAAGGCGAGTAGGCGCGTGTTTTTGGCCAGGCCCACGAGGTAGTCCACGCCGTGGTGCTCGCACCAGCGCCGCATTTTCCAGCGGCAAAAACCGGAGTCGCCGCGGAAGATGATTCGCACACCAAGCCACGCCTGCCGCCGCCGCGCCACCCGCAGGCTTGAGGATCGCCGGGGCGTGCCGCGCCGCATCGATGTTGCTTGGGCGCAGGTAGCTCACCAAGAGCTGCTCGCCGCAAAACACGTAGAGCGGCAGGAAGCACCCGTTGCCATCGTAGCCGTGGAAGAAGCGCCCCTCCTGCCTGCCGTGGACGCGATCATCGGTGGCGTCAAAATCGAGCACCAGCTCCGCGGGTGCCGCAGCAAAGGAGGCGACGAACTTGCACGAGCCGCACCTCGTGCATCGCCGCGGCGCTACGCCGGCTGGCACGCGCTTCGAGCCGGCACCGCGTCGGGCTGCTGCCCAGCGCCGGGTCGCGCGGATCGGGCAGCGCCGCATCCAGCGCCCGGGTGAGCCCCAAGCGCCGATCGGCCTCGCGCAAGAGCATCACGCCGCCGTCGCTGGAAACATCCCCGCCTTGAAAACTCGCCTCGATTTTGCGTCGATCAAAGCTTGGAAAATCAAACAGTTCGTCGTTACGTGGTGGCCTTAGCGAAGTCCTTTCGGTGGTGGGTTCTTCGCTACTTTCAGTGGGTGGCT
>JANLQB010000654.1:0-6851 GCA_031367565.1 Verrucomicrobiota bacterium | reverse complement strand
CGCCGCCGAGGCAAAAGGCGTGCGCATTCTCGCCGATGGCGGCATCACGAAATCCGGCGACATCGTGAAAGCGCTCACGCTCGCGCACGGAGTCATCTGCGGCGGCCTGCTCGCCGGTTGCCCGGAAGCGCCCGGCGCGATCATGGAAATCAACGGCAAGCTGTACAAACAATATCGCGGCATGGGCAGCCTCGCCGCGATGCAGGCCGGCAGCGCCGCCCGCTACGGCCACGCCACGCGCGACACCGTCCGCAAAGTCGCCGCCGAAGGAGTCGAGGCGCTGAAAGAAGTTTCCCCGCCGCTCGATCAAGTCCTCACGCAACTCGCCGGCGGCGTGCAAAGCGGCATGGGCTACCTCGGCGCACGCAACCTCCCCGAGATGCGCGAAAAAGCGCGCTACATCCGCGTGACGCCCGCCGGCCAGCGCGAAAGCGCCCCGCACGACATCGTGGAAGTGAAGACGGGCGGATAGGTAACGCTCGGTCCGCGAGTTCCGGGTAGCACGCTCGTCCCGAGTGTTGGCGAAGGCGTCCCGCCGTCGCGGACTTCCCGGCGCGCCAGGCGCGTGACTCTTTCCTGCGATTCACGTCGAAGAAAGTTCGTTTCGGCGAGGACGCCGAAACCAACACTCGGGACGAGCGTGCTACCCGGAGTCCGCTGCCGCGCATTTTCTTTTCGTGCCCTTTCGTGCCTTTCGTCGGCCGTTTTTCCATGAGCCTGGATCGCACCGTCGCCCATTTCGTCACGCACCGCCGGCGGCTCGTCGTTTTCATCACGGCGCTCGTCACCGTCGCGGCGGCGCTGCTCATCGTCTTTGGCGTGAAGTTCAACTCCGACGTGCTCGATCTTTTCCCCGCGCACTTCGACTCCGTGCGCGTCTGGAAAATCTCCAACCGCGAATTCGCACAGGGCCGCGCGCTCACGTTTGCGCTGCACGATGAAACCGGCGAGGTCGATCTCGATGAATTCACGCGCTATTTTGGCGAGGCGCTGCGCAAGGAAGCGTGGGTCATCCGCGCGATGGATCAGCTCCCGATGGGCGACGACCAGGCCATGCTCGAATCGCAGTCGCTCCTGCTCCCGCTGCTGCTCAATCGCCCTGCGGACGAATTCGCCGCCGTCGCCGCCGCGCTCCAGCCCGACGCGATCCGCGACCGCATTTCCAAGTCGATGGCGAAGTTCAAAGCGGGCTCAATGCGCGATGAACATTTCGATTTGGAAATCGATCCGCTCGGCGTGTTGAGCCCCGCGTTTCGCCAACTCGGCGCGTCGGGCGTGGCGGAAACTTTTTCGCTCACCTCGCCGGACAACACCGTGCATCTCGTCCTCGCGATCACGAACCAGACCGACCTCGGCGCGCACGCTTCGCAGGACATGATGAAGAAGGTGGACGACTTCCGGCGGCGCGTGCTCGCGGGCTGGGAGGGCGCGAAACCCGAAGTGCTCGTGACCGGCCGCACCGCGTACGTCGGCGAGCTGTCCGAGATCATGCGGACGGATATTCTTTTGACCCTGCTCACGTCCGCGCTGCTGGTCGCCGCCGTGTTCTGGTTTGGCTTCCGGCGCGTCGGCCCGCTCGTCGCCATTCTGCATGTGCTGCTCGTCAGTTGCGTCATCGCCGTCGGACTTGGCGCGGCGGTTTTCCATGAGCTGAACATGATCACCATCGGCCTCTGCGCGATCCTCATTGGGCTCGGTGTGGATTTCGGGATGATGCTGTATTCCATCTACGAAATCGAACGCGGCGAAGGCCAGACGCACGAAGCCGCCATCGCCGCCGCGCTGCGCAGTCAGGGCCGCAGCATCATCTTCGGCGCGCTCACCTCTGCCGCGGGATTTTTCAGCCACGTGTTCAGCGGCTGCCCCGGCTTCGCGCAACTCGGCGTGCTCATCTGCTTCGGCATCCTCTTCGCCGCCGCGCTCATGATGACGCTCTTCTTCGTCTTCCTCAGCGATCATTTTCGTCCGAGAAAAAGCGATCCGATGCGCGCGGGCAGCGAGCGTTTTCTCGGCTGGGTTTTCGCCGCGCCGCGCCGCGTCTGGATCGGCTCCACGATCGTGCTCGCGCTCTTCACCGCGTTCGCGTTTGCGCCGGTCAAAGAACTGCACTTCGACGCCAATCCGCGTACGCTTGAACCGCCCGGCAGCGCCGCCGGAAACGCGCTGCAACTCATCACGACCAAATTCCCCGGCTTCGGCGAACAGCTTCTCGTGATGCTAGAAACGCCGGACGCAAAAACGACGCACGACGGCTGGACGCAACTCCAGTCCGCATGGACAAAGCTCGTGCAGCAACGCCAGATCAAAGGCGCGTC
The DNA here is from genome assembly GCA_031367565.1 of Verrucomicrobiota bacterium. Classification (GTDB taxonomy): domain Bacteria; phylum Verrucomicrobiota; class Verrucomicrobiia; order Chthoniobacterales; family Chthoniobacteraceae; genus JANLQB01. The sequence goes on along the minus strand of JANLQB010000654.1, from coordinate 4,536 downwards.
CATGATGGCCGGTTCGCTTGTCCTCTCGCCGCCGATCGTCGATGCGAACATCGCGCTGCTTTCCAAAAACGTGGATTTCAAAGCCGCCCGCGAGGCACTCGCGAACGTGCTCACCGAAACCGGCGCGCAACCGATGCCCACCGCCGAAAAGCTCCTCGCCTCGCTCGACACCATCGCCTCCGGCGACCGCGCCCCGCTCGACTGGCGCGCGCGCCTACCTGCAAATTCGACGTGGTGGTTCCTCGTCGATCAATTCTTCGGCGCAGATCCGAACATCACCGCCGGCTTCATCCGCCCCGCCGAAAAAATCACGACCTACGCGCAAAAAGAGCAGCTCCGAAAACTCCTCGCGCAAGGCACCGACGGCGTCCCATTTCACATCTCCGGCTGGACTTACACGCTGCAAGATCTCATCCACTGGGCGAAGGGAAAAATGGTTGAACTCAGCTCGATCATGATCGCCTTCAACGTTGTCCTGCTCGCGATTCTTTTCCGCCGCGCGTTTCCCCTTTTCATTTTGATGGCCGGCCTCGCGCTCGCTTTCGGCGCGATGCTCGCCTCGCTGAAAATCCTCGGCGTCGCGCTCAATCTCTTCAACATCCTCGCCTTCCCGCTCGTGCTCGGCATCGGCGTGGACTACGGGATCTACATCGTCGGCGCGATGCGTACCGGCACCGACCTGCGCCGCTCCCTCGGCAGCGTCATCAAGCCCGTCCTGCTCAGCGGCCTCACGACCACCGCCGGTTTTGCCTCCCTCGCCCTCGCGCGAAACCCCGCGCTGCAAGGCCTCGGCATCGTCTGCGCCCTCGGGGTGGCGTGGTGCCTGATCTCCACGTTTTTCTTCATCCTGCCCGCCTGCCTAATGCGCACGCCGCGCTGAAAATACTTCGATGTTCGACGTTCAATGTTCGATGTTCGATGTTCAGCCCTCCGCAGGCGCTGCGATGGTCCGAATCCGCCCCCCGAATTCCACCGCCGCTGCGCGGGACTGAACATCGAACATTGAACATCGAACATCGAAAGAAAGAGCGTCCCTCGCTCTACCAACTCCGCGCCTTCCAAGCCGCCGGAACGCTCGCGCGTTTTCTGCCGCGATCCGTTTCGCAGACCATCGCGGTCCTCGTCGGCCGGATCGCCTACGCGCGCCATCCGCCGGGGCGCGACGCGATTTTGGAAAACCTGCGCGTCGTTACTGGTAAAACCGGCGACGAACTCGAAGCGCTCTGCGCGGACAACGTCGCGCACTTCAGCCGCATGCTCGCGGACTACTTCCGCTGCGGCACCGGCGATCCTGCGCGCGCTGCCGAACTGCTGCAGGAGTGGCGCGGCATCGACCAATTTGAAAACGCCCGCGCACGTGGCAAGGGCACCATTCTCGTCACCGGCCATCTCGGAAATTGGGAGCTCGGCGGCACCCTGCTCGCGCTGCGCGGGTTGCCCATGACCGTCATCACGCTCGAAGAACCGAGCACCGAACTCACGCGCTGGCGCGATGAATTGCGGCAGCGGCTCGGCATCAAGACGATCACCGTCGGGCCTGGACACGATTTCGCATTTGTCGAAATGCTCAACGTCCTGCGCCGAAATGAAATCCTCGCCATGCTCGTGGATCGGCCATACGAGCGCACGGGCAGCAAGGTGCGTTTCTTCGAGCGCGAGGCGGAATTTTCCACCGCGCCCGCGCTCCTCTGGCAGCACACCGAGGCCGCCATCATCCCCGCGTTTGTCTTGCGGGAACGCAGCGGGAAATACATCTCGTTCGCCGACGCGCCGCTCGACTTCCAACCAGGGACCGACAAACGCGAAGCCCTCATCGAAAACACGCAACGCCTCGCCACGCACTTTGAAGACATCATCCGAAAACATCCCGGGCAGTGGTTTAATTATGTCCCAATCTGGAATTCCGAATCTTCCACTCGATCGCGGGCCGGAGATTAAGATCAACCGGAAGAAGAGGAAGGCGCTGATGGCCGTGTTGCTCCTCTGCGGGTTCGCCTTTGCCTCGCCCGCCGCCGAACTCCCGCTCGCCGAATCCGCCGCGCTTCTCGAAAAACTCCAGGGCCATCGCGCGAAATTCCCGTCGCTCACCGCCGATTTCACCGAGGAAAAAACCACGCACCTTCTCAACAAACCGCTCATCGGAAACGGCACGATCGCTTTCCAAATCCCGAACAAATTCCGCCGCGAACTCAAGGGCAGCAACCCGAGCACGACGGTGAGCAACGGTGAGAAACTCTGGATTTATTACCCCAATTTCAAAGAGGCCGAACTCTACATACTTGGTCAGCGCCAGTTCTTCGACGACTCCATCGCCGCGCTCACCGCCGGGCTGAATTTCGATCGCGTCTCCGATTTCTACCGCTTCCGCGCCTTCCGCGAAGAGCACGGCTACCGCCTCGCGCTTACGCCGAAATCCGGCGGGCTCAAACGCATGGTGAAGGAACTCACCGTCTGGGTTGACGACGATTTCAAAATCGAAAAAACCGAGGCCACGCTGCCAAAAGACGACCGCATCGTGACCACGTATCGCAACCAAAAACCAACGCCCGTCCCGGCCACGACCTTCGATTTCACCCCGCCCGCCGATGCCCACATCTCGCAGCCGCTCGGCAAGTAACGGGCACGACTAAGACTTGCGGAATCGGACGCCGGGCTGTCACTCTCCGGTGAAGGTCCATGGATTTTCCACAAGTCCTCATATCCATTGTCGTCATCGTCCCGCTGCTCTTGTGGGTCGCGATTTCGATGAGACGCCGGCCTCCAAAGCGGGCTCCGCTGTTGACCCTGCAACCCTCGCCCGTTCATCTCCTACCGAGGATGGAGCGCACGGCATCGCGCTCCACGACGGTCGTGCGCGAGTTGACGCTTTCGGCGAAATACGAAAGGGCGCTCGCGCTTTTGATCAAGCAGAAGGGCTGGAAAGGCACCCTCTGCCAGCTCCCCGCGTTGCCGCCGTTTTTCATCAGTCGCCGGAGCGAACTCTCCCGCGCCCTCGCATTCCTCGAAGCCCCGCCTCCGCTGCGTGTGCTCGCGATCACGTCGGCGCGCGAAACGGCTGGCGTGGGCCGCACGGGATTTGCGGCGGTGCTCGCGCATTTGGTGGCGGAGCGTTTTCCCGACGGGCAGCTTCACCTCGACTTGCGCGGGGATGAACACAACGCGCTCGATGTCGTGGAAGCGATGCGCCAGATCGTGTGGAAACTGAACCCCGGCGCACCGATGCCGACCGATCTCGCGGAGCTGCCCGCGCGTTATCAGCAGTCGCTGGAAAAGCGGCGCGTGCTGCTGCTTGTCGATAACGTAAAGCCGCAGCCTTACCTCGAATTGCTCCAGCCGCCCGAAGGTTCGCTGCTCATTCTCACCTCGCGCGAACCCACCGCTTTTACGCGCGTGGAGACGATCACGCTCGAACCTTTCTCCCGCCCCGAATCGCGCCTTTTTCTCCGCTCCGCGGGTGGACGCATCTCGCGAGAGACGGACATCCATCTGGATCTCCTCGCCGAACTCTCCGGCTATCTGCCTGCGCCGCTGCGGCTCAATGCGGATCGTTTTCATGCGGATGCCGCGCGCCCGATCGACTGGCTTTTCGACCAGTTGAAAAAGGCGGATGCGTTTAAGAATCCACTCGAAGCCGCGCGATCGCTCGCCGTCGAAACAGCCACGTCCGCCAAGGCTGTGGCGGACATCGCGAGCCTCCCGCTTTTCCAGCAACCCGCGGCGCAGCCTGCATCGGATGAGCAGCGCGAAAAACCCGGCTCCTGGGACTCGGCGCGCGCGTTTGTGCAGCGTTTTCAGTCCCGCACCGAAGCGGCTTTTTCCCTGACCGACGTGCCCGCCGCGTTCGCCGAGCCCTCGCGCGGCCCTGCGCCGGATTACCCGGACGCGCTCCGGCTGCTCGCGAATTTTCCGGGCATGATCTCGGATCGCGCGCCCAAACTCGCGTGGCTCGAAGCCGCCGTCTCCGCCGCCCGCGCGCTCAGCGATCGACCGGCGGAAACGCGTGCCGTCGCGATGCTCGGAAAAGCGCGTGCGCAATCCGGCGAGCCGCGGCTGGCCGTCGCGTGTTTCGAGCGGTGGGTGGAATTTACGCGCGAAGCGGGCGACCGCCGCGCGGAAGCGGAAGCGCTCGGCTGGCTCGGCGTGGGCTGGAGCGGCTCGGGGCTCGATCGCCGCGCGATGGGATGCTTCGAGGCGCAGCTTCAGATTTCGCGGGAAATCGGCGACCGGAAAAGCGAAGTATCCGCGCTCGGAAAGCTCGGGCAGGCCAAAGCAGCGCTCGGCGATTTCCAAAACGCCGCGACGCTCCACGCGGATCAATTGCGCATCGCGATGGACATCGGCGACCGCGCATCGGAACTCGAAGCGCTGGAAAATCTCGGCCTGGCGTGGACGCGGCTGAAGGAAATCGAAAAGGCCGCCGGCTTTCACGAATCGCTCCTGACCGCCGCCCGCGCGACGGGCGATCTTTCCGCGGAAAGCCGCGCGCTCGGGCATCTCGGCCAGGTCGCCGTGCATCGCGGCCAGATCGACGACGCG
>JANLQB010000911.1:0-2207 GCA_031367565.1 Verrucomicrobiota bacterium | reverse complement strand
GTGGCGAGCGCAAATATAGCAGTGTGGGCGAATGGCAGGCTTGATGGGGGCCTTTTGCTTCATGTCCAATTCACCCTCGTTGCGAAGTTGAGGACTTGGCAACGCCGTTTTTTGCGCGGGAAGCTGAGCTTCGTGGTGCGGGGCGGGACGGCCTGGAGCCAGTGCGGCGGCGTGTGAACCCGGCCACCCCACCCCGCGCAACAACAGTCAGGAGCCGGCTTGTTTCCCCTTACGTCTCGCTGCCACGTTGCGGACATGGAAATCGTTTTCACCATTACCCAGGAAGCCGATGGCGGGTTCGTAGGCGAGTGTCTTTCGTAGGACATTTTCACCCAGGGCGATACATGGGATGAATTGCGCGCCAACGTGAGAGAAGCGGTGAGCGCGTTTTTTTTCGACCAGCCCAAGCCCTCGATGATCCGGCTGCATCTGGTGCGTGACGAAGTGCTGGCGGTGGCATGAAACTGCCGTGGGATCTGAGCGGGGCGGAGTTGATCAAATTGCTCTGCAAACACTTCGACTAACGCCGGCTGAATCAGGAGGGAAGCCACGTCATTCTCGAAACCAGCGATCCCCGGCAGCACCGGATTTCCCTTCCCGATCATCCTGCGCTGCGCATCGGAACCCTGAACGCGATTCTGCGGGCGGTCGCAACGGCCAAGGGAGTGGAGAAGGAAGACATCTTGCGGCACTTGTAGGATGATCGGTTTCGCCCGCGTGGCGAAATTGAGGACGTGGCAACGGAGTTTTTGCGCGGGGAAGCTGAACTTCGTAGTGCGGGGCGGGACTACCTGGAGCTAGGGCGGCGGCGCGTGAACCCGACCACCCCACCCCGCTTAATGGGGATTGCCCGCCGCGAGTGCGTCATCAAGTCCTCAACTTGGCGACGAGAGGCGTGAAAAGGCGCGCATCACGCCGCCGCGGGCTGGCGTTGCCGGAAACGCTCCCAGGCTTTCCCGGCGAGTTTGGGGTGTTCCTTTGCGCCTTGCAGCAGGCCCTCGATGCCGAGGTCGCAATCGAGCGATTCCCAATGAAGCGAGTAAGGCTGGATTTCCATCGCGTTCCGCTCCTGTTCCGAAGCTAGAAGGAGTGTCGGGTAGAAAGTGAGCGGCACGGTGAAGGTGGAGTCGTCCGTCAATTCCACAGTCAACCGCGTGGCCTCGATGCGAGCGGTTTTGATCTCACGCAAGTAATTGCTCATAGGTTTCGTTGATGAAGGTTAGGTTTGTTTCGATCATCCGCAAGATGTCATGGATCTCGCTGCCGGCGAAGCCCCGGTTCCAGGCCACCTCGATGTTGTTTTCGATCCACACTTTGCACTCCATTCGTTCCCGGAAGACATGCACATGGCGGCGCTCGCGAAGATCGAAGCTGTAAAAGCTCACCCGCCAGGGAATGTTCGGGATTTTGACGCGGGGCACGGTTGATTTATGGGCTTTGTTCCACTCTCGTTGCCAAATTGAGGACTCGGCAACGGAGTTTTTGCGCGGGGGAGCTGGGCTTCGTAGTGCGGGGCGGGACTGCTCGGAGCCAGGGCGGCGGCGCGTGAACCTGTGGAATGGGTCGGTTTTAGAAACTCGCTCGTTCTGCGGAAGTGCGGCGAAAGCTGGCGTGGGCTGAGGGGGAATGGCGCTCACGGTCGCGCTTCCGCCGGGAGCCGGTTCGCCACGAAATCGTAAATGGCCTGGGCGTGTTGCAGGGCTTCGTCGAATTCTTTGCGTGTCGGCATCGGTTCGTATGAACCGCCGGGGTAGCGAAAGGCCGTGGCGTAGGGCGTGACCGCGGCGGCGGCGGTGTCGAGTTGCGCGAAATCGGGATTCGCGTCGGACGCCTGCGTCACGAGGCTGGCCACGTCGTGGGTTTTGCGAAACGGTTCGTCCCGCCCCTGCAACCACGCCTTGATGGATTTCTCCGCTGCCTGCTGGCATTGGTAGATGGCGATGTCGAGGAGCGGGTCGTCCGCCGCTGACAGGATTCGCGCGGAACGCAGATCGTGGCCGGCCCGCGTCATCCAGTCGCGAACGAGTTCCGCCGCGAATTCATCCATAGAGCTTGCGGCCCTGGTGGAGGACTTGGTGAAACAACGAGGCGCGCAGGTGTTTGTAGCGGTCCACTTGGGCGCGCGTGGGGACGATCACGTCCTTGGCGATCGGTAGGCCGTGCAGGCAGCGATGCGCCCGCTGCGAGCGGCAGATGGAGGGCTCATC
>JANLQB010000909.1:0-1643 GCA_031367565.1 Verrucomicrobiota bacterium | reverse complement strand
CAAGTACGAGCGAAAGCTGAATCGCCTGATGAACATGTATCTGCGCTTCGTCACCGCGTGGTATCGCGAAGAATTCATCGACGTCTTCACCAACCCCACCGACAAACTCCAGCTCGCCCCCGCCGTGAACGCCGTGCTGGCGGGAAACGTCGGCGGGAGCTTCGCGATCTGGTGGCGGATGCAAGTCTTCTACCTCGTCCTCTTCCTCCAGCGCCATCTGCCGCTCTGTCCGAAAGTGCCGGGGAAAGAGGCGGTTGGGAAACCGGAGTTGGAGCGGGCGGCGTGACGTTTTAAGCCGTTGTTAAATGGCTCTTCGCCGAGAGAAAACAACCCCATGGGTGCGGCAATCTTTCTCGGTTTCCTCCTCGCCACCATAGCCGTCGTTCGAGCGGCGATGGTCGCGTTTTCCAAAAGGACAGCAAAGTGGCTCCGCGTTCTCTGGATTGTCTGCTTCCTTACCGCCGCGATTGCCGCCTACTTCACTACTTTCCATTGTGTTTATTACGCCAACGAAAATACCCGGTTTCATGGATGGCTGGTTCCGACCGTCATTTTCCAGCGAGCCAGTCCAACATCTCCATGGTTGGATTTTATAGGTCCCGTTACCTTTCTGGCATACCCAATGAATGGGTTGTTGTTTTCGTTAATTCCCTCCCTCGGAACGCTAATCTCTGCGCGCCGATCCTGCTCGCAGGATAGGGAAGAATTACACTGACCCACCTTGAATTGCCCGACGCGTTTTTTTGCCGGTATCAGAATTTTGGTCTGAGATGGGCTCTGCGTAATCTTCTCCCAGAATGAAGTTTTCGATGAGGGGAATCGACACCTTGACGAACGACCGTCTGGACAGTATCCCGTCCAACATGCACGCCATCAGCTACACTGCCGCCCGGGAAAACCTCGCTTCCACGATGGACCAAGTTTGCAGCGATCACTCGCCGGTCATCATCACGCGCAACCGCGACCAATCCGTGGTTATGCTCTCGCTGGAAGATTACGAGTCGCTGGAGGAAACGGCATATCTCATGCGCAGCCCTGCCAACGCCAAACGTTTGCTCGAAGCGATGCACGCGCTCGAAACCGGCAAAGGGCGCACGCACAAAATCAACCTCGACGCGTGAACCTCACTTTCGCGCCGCAGGCTTGGGAGGATTACACTTTCTGGCAGGCGACCGATCCAAAGATGGTCAGACGAATCAATGAATTGCTGAGGGACATCATTCGCAATCCGCACTCCGGCATCGGCAAGCCCGAACCACTCAAGCACGCCTTTCGCGGCTACTGGTCCCGCCGCATCGATTCCGAGCACCGGCTTGTCTATCGGACGGTTGAAGACAGCATCTTGATCGCGCAGATGCGATTTCACTACGCATGAAAACACGCCGCCGTTTCTGGCTTTCCGCCGCTCTTCTAATCACCGGCTGTCAGACGCCGCACGAATTCACCGCGCCGGATGCGTCGTGGAAAACGCGCACGGGACAACTCAAATACACGAGCGGAGCGCGCGTGCTGGTTGGCGAAGTCGTCGTCAGTCAGCGCGGGACGGCGGATTTTCAGATCGAGTTTCAAAAAGGCGGCGGGCTTCCGCTGCTGAAATTGCGCATGGATTCCGCGACCGCTCGCGCCGAGGGATTGTTTGCGCG
>JANLQB010000652.1:0-2790 GCA_031367565.1 Verrucomicrobiota bacterium | reverse complement strand
CGCCATGCAATGCCTCAGCACCGTCGCCATCGTCCGCCGCGAGACGAATAGCTGGCGCTGGCCCCTCTTCCAAATCGCCTACATGACCGGCCTCGCCTGGGTCGCCGCGTTCATCGTCTATCAAGGCGGCCGCCTCCTCGGTTTCCAATGAACCTCACACTCGACAACGCACTAGTCGCCGCCGCCATCCTCGGCGCACTCGCCTTCCTCGCGCGCGGATTTTTCGGCGGAAAAAAGAAGGGCTGCTCGAATGGCTGCGGTTGCGACGTGGCGAAGAAGCCTGTGCTGCGAAAAAAACTCTGATCGCAAAGCGAAGCTTTGGAATCGCAGCGTCGATCTTTTCTCACAACGAGAGTCGCGCGCGAACGGGCATCACGATGAGGCGAAACGGCTGGAGGCCGGCCTTGGCGGGTGGGACGCCCACGCTACCTGGGAACTCGGATGCTTCGCGGCAGCAACTACATCAACTGATACGCATCCACATCCACCGTCACGATCACGTCCTCGGGAAACGGCAGCTTATCCAGCACGCTGTGCAGGTGGCGGCTGAGTTTTAGGATGGCCTTCGTTCGCAGCATGAGCTGGAAGCGGAAGTTGCCGTGGGATTTTTCCAGGGGGGCGGGGGCGGGCTCGCTGAGCGTGGTGCCCGGCGGGAGGGATTCGGCGAGACGGCGGTGCAGGGTTTCGGTGGAGAAGCTGGCACGGGCTTCGTGCGGGGAGCGGATGTGGATGATGACGAGATGCGTGAAGGGCGGGTAGCCCCACTGTTTGCGGAACTCGATTTCCTGCTCCCAAAAACCCTCGAAATCGTGATGCCTCGCGAACTGGATCGCCGGGCTGAAGGGCGTGAAACTTTGCACGAAGACTTCGCCTTCCACGTCGCCGCGTCCGGCGCGTCCAGCGACTTGCGTGAGGAGCTGAAACGTCCGCTCGCCGGCGCGGAAATCGGGGAGGTGCAGGGCGAGGTCGGCGTTGATGATTCCGACGAGCGTGACGTTTGGAAAGTGCAGGCCTTTCGCGATCATTTGGGTGCCGACGAGGATGTCGATTTTGCCCGTGCGGAAGGCGCCGAGCGTTTCGCGGTAGGAATCGCGGCGCGTCATGGCGTCGGCGTCCATGCGTTTCACGACGGCTTTGGGAAAGAGTTTGCTGACGGCGTCCTCGACCTTTTCCGTGCCGGTGCCGCTGTAACGGATCGCGGGATCTTTGCACTCGGGACACTTCGAGGGCGCGACCGCGGCGTAGCCGCAGATGTGGCAGACGATGCGTGCGGCGGTGCGGTGGAAGGTGAGCGAGACGGAGCAATTCGGGCAGGTGCAGACGTAGCCGCACGTCGGGCAGATGAGCGAGGTGGAGAAGCCGCGGCGGTTTAGAAAAAGGATCGTCTGCTCCTTTTTTTCGAGCCGCGCGTTGATCGCGGTGATGAGCTTCTCGGAAAGGATCGCCGACCTTTTCACCGACTCCATCCGCAGGTCGATGATGCGGATCAGCGGCATCTTTTTGTCATCCACGCGCAACTTCATGTTCAGCAGTTCGTATTTGCCGAGCGTCGCGTTGTAGTAGCTCTCCATCGAAGGCGTCGCGCTGCCGAGCAGGCACGCGCATTTCTCCATGCTCGCGCGCAGCACCGCGATGTCCCGCGCGTGGTAGCGCGGCGTTTCCTCCTGCTTGTAGGAATTCTCGTGCTCTTCATCGACGACGATCAGCCCGAGATTCGAGCACGGCGCGAAGATCGCGGAGCGAGCGCCGATCACGATCCGCGCGCGGCCTTCGCGGATCTTGTGCCACTCATCGTGCCGCTCGCCCTCGCTGAGATGCGAGTGGAGCACGGCGACTTCGTGTTGCGTAGCGGCGAAACGCGATTTGAAACGCTCGACCGTCTGCGGCGTGAGCGAAATTTCCGGCACGAGCATGATCGCCGACTGCCCACGCTCGACGACAATCTGGATCGCCTGGAGGTAAATCTCGGTCTTGCCGCTGCCGGTGACGCCGTGGAGCAACATTGGACGCGGCGCGGCATTGGTCGCATCAGTCCTGTCCGTCTCATGGGACTGATGGGACATATCAATCGCCGCGCGCACGCGCTCGAAGACGCCGACCTGCTCTTCATTGAGAGCCAGCGGGGCCGCTGCCACGAACGTCTCCCGTTCAAACGGATCGCGCTCCACCTTTTCATCCTCGGAAAGAAGCAGCCCCTTTTTCACCAGCGCATTGATCACCTGATGATTCGCGTCGCACTGCTGCGCGAGTTCCGCGACGGCGACGGGCTTTTGGGCGGCGGTGAGGAACTCCACCACGCCCGCTTGCAGCGGTGCTTTTCCGCGCAGCGCCTCGATTTCCTCCGCGCTCACCTCCCGCGCGAGCCGCGCGAAGAGCTGCTTCTTATGCCCGATCTGAGCCTTGCGAATCACATTCGGCAGTACGCTTCGCAGCGCCGCTTCCAGCGGGCAGCAGTAATAATCCGCGATCCAGTGCCCGAGCTTGATGAGCAGCGGACTCAGGATCGGCTCGGCGCTCACCACCTCCGCGATCGGCTTCACCCCACGCGCTTCCGTCGTATCGCGCAGCTCCAAAATCGTGCCGAGCATCGTCCGCGTCCGCACTGGCACCCGCACCCGCGAGCCGACTTGCAACGACGCGGCCACCGGCTCGGGAAGCTCGTAATCGAAGGCATTCCCGCCGGAGTCATCGACCATCACGAGGGCGAAACGAGGCATGGCGGCAGGATGCGAAGGCGCGCTTTTTTGTCGAAGTTATTTCGGATTTGGAACCGACCGACCGCGCCTTTAC
>JANLQB010000848.1:0-4390 GCA_031367565.1 Verrucomicrobiota bacterium | reverse complement strand
CGAATGCAACTGCGCCCGCTCCTCGCCGAGGAAGTCGAACGCTCCGCATTTCACCAGGCATTCGACGGCCTTCTTGTTGTTCTTTTTGGAATCCACCCGCGCGCAAAAATCTTCAAGCGACTTAAAATCGCCCGCCTTCTCGCGCTCCGCGATGGCGGCTTCCATCGCGACTTCGCCGACGTTCTTGATCGCCGCGAGCCCGTAGCGGATCGAGCCGATGTGAATTTTTTCAACCGCAACGGCAGTAACTGGTTTTCCGGAAGACAAATCCTCAAAACGCACCTCCTCTTCCACCGGTAAATCCGACTCCACGTCTTTCTTTTTCCGCGCTTCTTTCGCAGCGGCGATGCCTTCCTCATTCACCTCCGCGGGCGAAAACTTCAGCCCCGATTTGTTTGTATCCGGCGCGAGGATCGAAATCCCCATCCGCTCGCACTCGCTCACAAAAACGCTGATCTTATCCGTGTTCGAGATTTCATTACTCATCACTGCGGCCATGAATTCCACCGGGTAATTCGCCTTCAAATATGCCGTCTGATAGCTGATCCACGCGTACGCGGCGGAGTGCGAACGGTTGAAGCCGTAGCCCGCGAACTTATCGAGCAAGTCGAAGATTTCGTTCGCCGTCTCGGCCTTGATCTCATGCAGTTTCCCCGCGCCCTCGACGAACTTCACGCGCTCCTTCGCCATCTTCTCCTTGTCCTTTTTCCCCATCGCGCGCCGCAGCAAATCCGCGCCCCCGAGCGTGTATCCGCCGACGACCTGCGCGGCGCGCATGACCTGCTCTTGATAGACAAAAATGCCGTAAGTCTCCGAGCACACGTCGGCCAAAATCGGGTGCAAATACTTGATCTTCTGCGTGCCCTTCTTGCGCTTGATGTAATCTGGGATGAGGTCCATCGGCCCGGGCCGGTAGAGCGCCAGGATCGCGTTGATGTCCTCGATGTCCGAGATGTCGAACTGTTTGCAAACGCCGACCATGCCGCCGGATTCGAGCTGGAACACCGCGATCGTCTCGCCGCGATTCAGCATATCGAAAGTCGGCTGATTATCGAGCGGGATGGTGTCGATATTGAAGTCGGGCGTGTGCTTATGGATCAGCACGAGCGCATCGGTGATGACGGTCAGCGTTTTCAGCCCCAGGAAATCGCACTTCAACATGCCCACGTCGGTCAGCGGCCCCATCGCGTATTGCGAAACGATCGAGCCATCGTTCGCGCGGGTGAGCGGGATGTATTCCGAAAGATCGCGATCACTGATGACCACGCCCGCCGCGTGGACGCCGACGTTGCGCGTCAGCCCTTCGAGCTTCACCGCGATCTCCCACATCTGCGCCGTCGCCTGCTCCGTCTCGACCGCCTTTTTCAGCTCGGGATTTTTGTCGATCGCCCCGCCGACGTGCTCCACCGCGCCCGTCTCTTTGTTTTTCTTGTCGAAACCCGCGAGCGTGATCCCGAGTTCCACCGGGATCATCTTCGCCACGCGATCCGCGTCGCCGTAACCCCAGCCCATCACGCGCGCCACATCGCGGATCACCGACTTCGCGCCGAGCGTGCCGAAGGTGATGATCTGCGACACCGCGCGCTCGCCGTATTTCACCTTCACGTAGTCGATCACCTCGCCGCGCCGGTTCTGGCAAAAGTCCACGTCGATATCGGGCGGCGACACCCGCTCAGGATTCAGGAAGCGCTCAAAGAGCAGCTTGAATTTGATCGGGTCAATGTCCGTGATCCCCATCGCGTAGGCCACCATCGAGCCCGCCGCCGAGCCGCGCCCCGGCCCCACGGGAATGCCGTGCTCCCTCGCCCAGCGGATGAAATCCCAGACGATCAGAAAGTAGTTCACGAACCCCTGCGCTTCGAGCACCGAGATTTCCAGCGCATAACGTTTCTGCACCACCTCGCCCTCCGCCTCCGCGCCGTAGCGCCGCCGCAATCCCTCCTCCGTAATCTCGCGCAAATACTCGTTCTGCGTCTTCCCCGCAGGCGGCGGGTAGTGCGGATATTTCGGCGTCGTATCGAGCTTGAAGCCGCACCGCTCGGCGATCAGCAGCGTGTTATCGCAGGATTCCGGGTGATCCTTAAAAAGCGCCCGCATCTCGGCGGGAGATTTGAAATACAACTCCGGCACGTAACGCATCCGCCGCTCGTCCGTGATGTTCGATCCTGTGCCGATGCAGATGAGCGCATCATGCGCCGCGTGATCTTCCCGCCGGAGAAAATGCACATCATTCGCCGCCACGAGCCCGAGCCCGAGATCCTTCGCCAGCCGCGGCATCACCGCATTCACCTTCCGCTGCTGCTCGATCCCGTGATCGTGCATTTCGAGGAAAAAATTCTCCTTCCCCAAAATCTCGCGATACGTCCCCGCGATCTTTTTCGCCTTCGCGTAATCGTCATCCTGATGAATCGCCATCGCGACCTCGCCCTTCAAACAAGCACTCATCCCGATCAGCCCGCGCGCGTATTTCGCGAGATGCTCATGGTCGATCCGCGGCTTGTAATACATCCCGTCCAGATGCGCGATCGACACCAGCTTCACGAGATTCCGGTACCCCTCGTCGTTCTCCGCCAGCAGCGTGAAATGAAACGACGAATCCCGCTGCGACATCCCCTTCTTATCAAAGAGCGATCCCGGAGCCATATACACCTCGCACCCCACGATCGGCTTCACCCCGACCTTCTCGCCTTCCTGCAACCACTCCACCGCCCCAAAAAGATTCCCGTGATCCGTGATCGCCACCGCCGGCATCTCAAATTTCTTCGCCATCTTAAACACCTCCGGAATCCGATTCGCCCCATCGAGGGTCGAATATTCCGTGTGAAGATGCAGGTGAACGAAGGAATCGGGCATGGTCTTAAAATTATACGCGAGCCAGCAGCGGCGCGAAGGGGGAAAATCGGGAATGTCGGCGAGCCGCTTCGCGAACCCGCGGATCAAACGGCTCCTACGCCCGCCAGAAACTTGGCCGCGTGCGAGAGATCACAAGCGCCGCAGGTCGAGCGATTCGTCGGGTTCCGCTGCGGATTCGCGCACGAAGGCATCTAGCCGCGGACGGGCCTGCGTTTCGGCCAATCGGCAGCAATCCACCTGCAGCCGAATATCAGGAGAGCCATCCAGCTACGTTACGATTGGAGTTCCTGACAGGCACGGAGCTTGGCCTGCGGAGTTTTCGTCGGCCTCACGCGAGTTTATCTGTCCCAACATACGGTCGCAGTGGCTCAGGAATCATTACACTTCCGTCCGCCTGCTGATAAGTCTCCAGCAACGCTACATACAGCCGAGGCATCGCCGTGCCGGAGCCGTTCAACGTGTGGCAGAGGCGGTTTTTTCCTTCGGCGTCTTTGAACTTCAGATTCATCCGGCGTGCTTGGAAGTCGGTGAAATTCGAGCAGCTTGAGACTTCGAGATACGCGTTTTGGCCGGGGGCCCAGACTTCGATGTCGTAGGTCTTCGCGGCGCCGAAGCCGATGTCGCCGGTGCAGAGTTCGATGATTTGGTAGTGCAGGCCCAGGGCTTGCAGGACGCGCTCCGCGTCGGCGGTGAGCGAGTCGAGTTCGGCGAAGGACTTCTCCGGCTCCACGATTTTCACCAGCTCCACTTTGTCGAACTGATGCACGCGGATCATGCCGCGCGTGCCGATGCCGGAGGCTCCGGCTTCCCGGCGGAAACAGGGCGTGTAGGCGACGTAACGCTTCGGCAGATCGGCGGGCGCGAGGATTTCGTCGCGGTGGAAATTCGTGACGGGGACTTCGGCGGTGGGCACGAGGAAGACGTCGTCCTCGCCGCAGTGGTAGAGCTGGTCGCGGAATTTCGGGAGCTGGCCGGTGCCTTCGAGCGCGTCCGGGCGGACGAGGAGCGGCGGGCTCATTTCCACGTAGCCGTGATCGCGCGTGTGCAGATCGAGGCAGAAATTGATGAGCGCCCGCAGCAGCCGCGCGCCGAGCCCGGTGTAACAGACGAAACCGCTGCCGCTGATCTTCGTGGCGCGTTCGAGATCGAAGAGCCCGAGCTTTTCGCCGAGTTTTACGTGATCGAGCGGGTTCGCGATCTGCGGCTTTTCGCCCCACGTTTTGACGACGGGATTCTGGCTCGCATCGTGGCCGATGGGCGCGGCGTCGTGCGGGAGATTGGGAAGGCCGAGCAGCATCGTGCGCTGCGCGTTTTCGGATTCAGTCGCCTCGCGATTCAGCTCGCTGATTTCCTCGCCGATGGTGCGGACGTGCGCCTCGATTTCGCTCGTGTCCTCGCCCTGGCCTTTCTTCGCGCCGATCTCCTTGGAAATGCGTTTGCGGTCGCCTTGCAAGCGCTGGAGTTCCGTCTCGCGCCGCCGCCGGGCCGCGTCGATTTCGAGCACGGCGTCGATCTGCAAATGGAGCGCGCCGCCGCG